>NZ_CBDRFA010000041.1:0-71233 GCF_965343085.1 Nocardiopsis synnemataformans
CCCCCCCCCCCCCCCCCCCCCCCCCCCCCCCCCCCCCCCCCCCCCCCCCCACCACCCCACCCGCGGCCCCCGGCGAGCGTGAAGGAGGAACAGGTGGACGCGGACTCCACCCTGCTCGCACGCGTCGCCTGCGGTGACGAGCACGCGCTGCGCCGCCTCTACGAACGCCACGCCGCCGACATGCTGCGCCTGCTGCGCCGCCTCACCTCCGACACCGGGACGGCCGAGGAGATCCTCCAGGAGGCGTGGCTGGCGGTGTGGCGCTCGGCCGGTGGCTACCGGGGCGAGGCGTCGGTGCGCGCCTGGCTGCTCGGGATCACCCGGCGCAGGGCCCACGACCGTCTACGCAGGGCCGCGCTCACGACGGTCGACGTCGACGAGGCGCCCGAACCCGCTGACGTCCGCGCCGACGTCGAGGGGCAGGTGCTGGCCACCCTCGGCCACGAGGCGATCATGGCCGCCGTCCGCCGTCTGCCGACACGGTCCAGGGAGGTCGTCGTGCTCGCCTTCGTGGACGGCCTGCCCTACCGCGACATCGCCGAGGTGCTCGGTGTGCCCGTGGGCACCGTCAAGAGCCGTATGGCGCACGCCCGCGCACGCCTGGTGCGCTCACTGCGGAACGAGGGGACCGAAGGGACATGAGACACCTCGACGACGAGCAGATCCTTGCCGCGGCTCGCGCCGGGCACGCCCCCTTCGGCGCGGAGGTCGCGTCGCACCTCACGGAATGCGCGCACTGCCGCCGCAGGACGGGCGAGGCCGAGGCGCTGCGCGACGCGGTCACCGCGGTCGAGGCCGAGGACGTCCCCGCCTTCGACGTCGCCGTCCCGGCCTTCGACGCGCTCGTGCTGCCCGAACTGCGTCGCCCGGCCGATCCCGTTCCGGTGGCCGCTCCGACCGCGACGGCGTCGTGGCGGCTCACCACCGCGCTGGTACTGCGCCAGGCCCGTCTGGTGCCCGGTGCGCTGTGGCCGCTGACCGCTTCGGGGTTCGTGGCGCTGCTGTTCCTCGCCTGGAGCTTCGGTCCGTTCATGGGATCGGCCCTGTTGGGACCGGGGATCACCCTCCTGGTGACGATGGGGGCCCTCGCCGTGTGCGAGCCGCGCCGTGATCCCCGGCGGGAGGTGCTCCACTCGATGCCGGTGCCGCCCGTCGCGGTGTGGCTGGCCAGGTTGGCGCTCGTCGTGGGCGTCGACCTCGTCACCGCCACACTGCTCACCGTCGTGGTCGGGCGACTGCCGGGGGATGACGCCGGTGTCGTGCACCTGGTCACTCTGTGGCTCGGTCCGGCCCTGCTCACGGCGGCGCTCGCCGCGTTCGGCGCGGTGTGGCACTCCCCGATGGTCGGAGCGGCGCTGGGGGGCTGCGGATGGCTGGCCGGGGCGGCCGCGGCCATGGGCGACCTGCTGCCGGTGCCCGGGGTCCTCCTCGGGGTGATCGCGACCGCGTGGACCACCAACGTCGGCACCCTGACGGCGGCGCTGCTGCTGTTCGGGCTCGCCGCGTTTCTCGTCACCCGTCCCCGACACGGCCTCTGGGGAGGTGCGGTGTGACCGGGAACCGCGTTCCCCGAACGGTCTCGCTGCTGTGCCACGAGTCGCGTCGCTGCGGCCCCGCCGTCTGGGCGCTGCCGGTCGCCGGGGTCGCGGCGGGCCTGACCGTGCTCCTGTTCCCTCCGATGGCGCGGCCGGTCCTGCTCCTCGTCTCCTGCGTCGCGCTGGCCGGCCTCGCGGCGTTGTGCGTCGTGGCGGTGATCGGCAGGGAGCGGATGTGGGAGCTCCACTCGTCCACGCCGGTGCGGGTCCCGGTCATGGTGGCGCGGCGGCTCGCGATCGTGGCGGTCCTCGCCGCGGTCGCGGGTGCCGCGGCCGGGGGGATCGCTTCCGTCCCCGGCGCCAGGGCGGAGGGGACGGCCGTCATCGTGGCCGGAGGAGCCGAGTCGGCCGTGGCCGTGTCGTGCACCACGGCGTTGCTGGCCGGAGTCGCGCTGTGCGCGTGGGCGCGGTGGCACTCGGTCTCCGCGGCGTCGGGCGCGCTGATCGCGGTGTGGCTGGGCTACGCCCTCCTCTGGGCGGTCAACGTTCCCCCGGAGGTGGACCGGCCGGTCTGCGCCCTCGCGGGAGCACTGCTGGTCTGGTGCGGGCTGAGGTCTCTCGACGATCCCGCCCGGGTCCTGGCGAAGGAGGCGGTGTGAGAGGGATCGCGGCGGTCGTCCGCTACGAGGCACGCATGGCCGTGCGGGCCAGGGGCGTGTGGATCGGAATGGTCCCGGTGTCCCTGCTGGGGCTGGTCATCGCCCACGCGCCACTGACCGGACAGGAGAGCGCGCGGCTCAACGCCGGAGCGATGGCCGAGGCCCTGACCCTCCTCGTGCCCGTCGGCGTCGCCGTGGTGCTGGCCGACCGGTTGCGCCGCGGCGGGGCCACGGGGCTGGACGAACTCCTCGACACCACGCCGCTGAACGGTACGGTCCGGACCACCGGCGTCCTTGGCGGCGCGCTCGCCGTCGCGCTCCTCCCCGTCCTGGCCCTGGTCGCGGCCCTGGGCGCGGTCATCACGGTGCGCACGGGTGACGCCATGGCACTGGCGTGGGCGGCACTGGGTTTCCTGCTCGTCGTGCTGCCCGCCTGCGTGTGGATGACGGCGTTGGCCTCGCTGCTGGGACTGGTCCTGCCGGTCACACTGGCCCGGTTCCTGGTCGTCCCGCTGTGGTTCTGGGCCGTCAGCTGGAACTACACCCTGCTGTGGGTTCCCACCCCGGTCGGTACCGTCCTGGTCCCCGGCGGCGAGTACCCGGCCCAGGCGTGGTTCGGCACCACCCCGGTCTGGGCCGGACACGGACAGGCCGAATGGCTCAGCCCGGCTCCCGACGGTGCGGTGACCGGCCTGGTGAACCTCGCGTGCGTGCTGCTGGGCACGGCCCTGATGGTCGGTTGCGCGCGCCTGATCATGATGCGGAGAAGGTGATCCGATGGACGTCACCGTCAACGGCCTGACCAAGACCTTTGGCCGGCACACGGCGCTGGACGCGGTGGACCTGGAGTTCGGCGCAGGGATGATCGGCCTGCTCGGCCCCAACGGGGCAGGGAAGACCACCCTGATGCGGCTGCTCACCGGTGTCCTGCGGCCCTCGTCGGGGCGCGTCACCGTCGGCGGGCACGACCTCGGCGACCGGGCCGGGCGCGCCTCGGTCAAGCGGATGCTCGGTTACCTGCCTCAGCACCTCGACCTCTACCCCGACCTCAGCGCCCGCGAGTTCCTCGACTACGTCGGTCTGCTCAAGGGAATCGACGACAGACGGGCCCGCCGTGCCCAGGTCGAGGCCCTGCTCGACCAGGTCGGCCTGGCCGACAGCGCCAGGCGGCGCTTGGGCGGCTTCTCCGGAGGGATGAGACGGCGGGTGGGCATCGCCCAGGCGCTCATGGGGGATCCCCGGCTGCTGGTCGTGGACGAGCCGACCGTGGGCCTGGACCCGGAGGAGCGTATGCGTCTTCGTGCCCTGCTCGCGAGCCTGGGCGGGCGGCGCACCGTGGTGCTGTCCACGCACATCCTCGACGACGTCGCCCAGACCTGTTCTCGGGCCGCCGTCCTGGTGGCGGGCCGGATCGTCTACGACGGTTCGACCTCGGGCCTCACCGCCTTCGCGGAGGACCGCACCTACCACGTCGACACGGGCGGACCCCAGCCCGTCGGGGACCTCTCCGTCACCAACGCCGCGTCCACCGGGGACGGTATGCGCTACCGCGTCGTCACTGACACTCCCTCCGCGGAGGCCGTTCCCGTCGCCGCCACGTTGGAGGACGGCTACGCCGCCCTGATGCGCGACGCCCGCGCGCCCCGGGAGGAGACGGACGCCGACGCCTGACCCGCCGCGCGTGACGGAGGAGGCCCCCGGCGCGCCGGGGGCCTCCTCCTGCGTCGGGGCGCTTCTCCCCTCTCCTGAGACCCGCCTCAGGTCAGGCGGACGCCGACGCGGGCGGTACCGGCCGGGACCGACACGAGGACGCCCCGGTCGGTCTCGGTGGCCTCCGCGCCGGGACCGTCGGTCTCGGCCCCGCGCACGCCGACCAGCAGCACCCGCCACCCGTGGGCCGGAGCGGCCTCGGCCTCCACGGTGACCCCGTCCCCCGAGCGCTCGGTCCGGAAGACCGCGGCGGCGGAGCCGTCCGCGGACGGCACGACCGTGCTGGACGCCGGGGCCGCGTCCCCGGCCCCGTACACGTGCAGGGTCAGCCCGTCCGTGTAGTCGTAGTCGGGACGGTCGTCCACCGCGCCGACCGGCAGGACCGCGTGCGGCCGCACCAGCAGGGGCAGGGAGTCGAACCCGTGGGTCTCGCGGCGCCAGGCCGGGCCCCGCACCGTCTCGCCCGTGAGCAGGTGGGTCCACACGCCCTCGGGGACGTAGTACTCCACGGAGCCGTCCGGGCTCAGCACGGGGGCGACCAGCAGGTCCTCGCCCAGCATGTACTGCGTGTCCAGGTGGTGGCAGGTCGGGTCGTCGGGGAACTCCAGCAGCATCGCGCGCATCATGGGCGTCCCCTCCCGGTGGGCCTGCACGGCCGCTCCGAACAGGTAGGGCATGAGCGTGCACTTGAGCCGGGTGAACACGCGGGCCACCTCGGTGGACTCCTCGTCGAAGTCCCACGGCACCCGGTAGGAGCGGCTGCCGTGCAGCCTGCTGTGCGAGGAGAGCAGGCCGAACGCGAGCCACCGCTTGAACACCGCGGCGTCGGGGGTGCCCTCGAAGCCGCCGATGTCGTGGCTCCAGAAGCCGAACCCCGACAGCCCCAGGGACAGGCCGCCGCGCAGGCTCTCCGCCATCGCCTCGAACGTCGAGGCGCAGTCGCCGCCCCAGTGCACCGGGAAGCTCTGGCCGCCCGCCGTGGCCGAGCGCGCGAAGAGGACGGCCTCCCCCTCACCGCGCTCGCGTGTCAGCAGGTCGAACACCGTCTCGTTGTACAGGTGCGTGTAGTAGTTGTGCATGGCCTGCGGGTCGGAGCCGTCCGACCACACGACGTCGGTCGGCACCCGCTCGCCGAAGTCGGTCTTGAAGCAGTCCACACCCATGTCGAGCAGGGCCTTGAGCTTCCCGGCGTACCACGCGCGGGCGTCGGGGGACGTGAAGTCGACCAGCGCCATCCCCGCCTGCCACATGTCCCACTGCCACACGGTCCCGTCCGGCCGCCGGACCAGGTGCCCCAGCCGGGAGCCCTCCTCGAACAGCGCCGACCGCTGGGCGATGTAGGGGTTGATCCACACGCAGGTCCGCAGCCCCCGGGCCCTGAGCCGGGAGAGCATGCCCACGGGATCGGGGAACAGCTCCGGGTCCCACTCGAAGTCGCACCAGTGGAACTCGCGCATCCAGAAGCAGTCGAAGTGGAACACGCTGAGCGGCACGCCCCGCTCCGCCATGCCGTCGATGAAGCGGTTGACCGTGTCCTCGTCGTAGGAGGTGGTGAACGACGTGGACAGCCACAGCCCGAACGACCACTCCGGCGGCAGCGCGGGGCGGCCGGTGAGCGCGGTGTAGCGGGCCAGGATCTCCTTGGGACTCTCCCCGTGGACGACGTAGTAGGTCAGGGCGTGGTCCTCCACGCTGAACTGCACGCGGCCCACCGACTCCGAGCCGACCTCGAACGACACCGGGCCCGAGTGCGCCACGAACACCCCGTAGCCCCGGTTGGTCAGGTAGAACGGCACGTTCTTGTAGGCCTGCTCGCTGCTCGTGCCGCCGTCGGCCTGCCAGATGTCCACGGTCTGGCCGTTGCGCGTGAACGGCGTGAACCGCTCGCCCATGCCGTACACGAGCTCGCGGATCCCCAGCGACAGCTGCCCCAGCATGTGGTGGGAGCCGTCCGCGTCCTCCACGAAGGCGGTGCCCTTGGCGTCGGAGCCGGTCAGCACGGCGCCGCCCGCGCGGAACTCCATCCGCCAGGGGCCCTCGGTGGCCACCCGCAGCGACAGGTCCCCGCTGGTCAGCTCCACCGAGGAACCGTCCCGCTTCACGGAGGGCGCGGCGCCGGGGTCGCCGCGCACGTCGAACTCCGGCGCGCGCCGGACCGAGCCCGCCAGGTGCGTGGTCCGCACGCCGATCACGCCGGGCGCGGGCGACCAGCAGTCCACCGTGATCAGCGGTGTGTTGAGCGTGTCCCCCCGGTGCCCGATCGGGCGCACCGGGGCGTAGAGGGTGAACCGGTCGTCGTGCACCCGCACGTCGCGGGCCTCGTGCGCGCGGTTGGCGCGCACTCCCTCCCTCATCTGCCAGAAACCGTCGGTGAACTTCATGGGCGGCCCTTCCCTGTCGTCGTGGTCTCGGTTCGCCGGTGGTGCGGGCGGCGGCGGGTCACTTGATCGACCCCCCGGAGATCCCGGCCGCCACGTATTTCTGCGCGACGACCAGGAGCACCGCCGCGGGGATGGAGGAGAGGACGGCCACGGCCATGACGGCGCCCCAGTCGCCGACGTGCGCGCCGATGTACTCGTAGATGCCGAGCGTCACGGGCTTGACCGCGTCGGTCGTGTTCAGCGTCAGCGCGAACAGGAAGTCCGACCACGCGAACAGGAAGGTGAACAGGCTGCCCGTGATCAGCGCGTTGCGGCTCATCGGCAGCACGATCGAGACCAGCACGCGCAGGCGTCCGCCGCCGTCGAGCATCCCGGCCTCCAGCACCTCCTCGGGGATGGACACCATGAACGCGCGCAGCAGGACGATCGTGAAGGGGATTCCCAGGGACGCGTCGGCCAGGATCAGCCCGAGGTAGGAGTTGACCAGTTCCAGATCGACGTAGGCGTTGTACAGCGCGTTGGCCACGACGATGCCCGGGACCATCTGGGTGATCAGGGTGGCGAACACGACCGTCTCCGCGCCGCGCAGTCGGAACCGCGCCAGGGCGTAGGCCGCCGGGGTGGCCACCAGCAGGCAGACCGCGACCGCGCCGAGCGCCACCAGGATCGAGGTGAGCAGGTTGCCCGCCTGCGACTCCCAGGCCCGCTGGAAGTTGCCGAGGTCGAGCGTGCGCGGGAACCATCGCAGCTCCACCATCGCGGCGCCCGGTTGCAGCGCCGTGTTGACCATCCAGTACAGCGGGAACAGCAGCACGGCCAGGATCAGGACGCCGAACACGGCGCTCACGGCGTCGCCCCGCGCCCTGCGCGTCATGAGCGGGCGCCGGGGCCGCGCGGCGGCCGGTGCCCCGCCGCGCCGGGTCGGGCCCGCCGGGGCGGGGGCGGTGCTCTCGGGTGCGGCGCTCATCGGGTGACACCTCCACGGTTGGCGCGCAGGTAGATGACCGCGAACACCATGCTGACGAGGATCAGGACGTTGCCGACCACGGCTCCCTGGCCGAAGTCGAGCTGGAGGAAGGAGAGCTGGTAGGTGAGGGTGCCCAGGGTCTCCGTGGAGTGCGCCGGGCCGCCGTTGGTCAGCGCCAGGATCAGGTCCAGGATCTTCACGGTCGACATGAAGCCCAGCACCAGCACCACGGTCACGACGGGCCGCAGCAGGGGCAGGGTCACCCCGAAGAAGGTGCGCAGCGGGCCCGCGCCGTCGAGCACGGCCGCCTCGCGCAGCTCCGCGGGGATCTCCTGGAGCCCGCCGTAGAGGATCACCATGTTGAAGGGGATGCCGATCCAGACGTTGACCAGCACCACCGACAGCAGCGCGAAGTCGGGGCTGCTCAGCCAGGGCACGGCCGACGACGTGATCTGGAGCGCCTGGAGCGACTCGTTCAGCACGCCGGTCTCCTGGTCCAGGACCCGGCGCCAGACGGTGCCGGCCACCACCATCGGGATCAGCCACGGCAGCAGGAGCAGGGACCGCATGATCCCGGACAGCGGGAAGCGGCGGCTGAAGAAGACCGCGAGCGCCATGCCGATGCAGAACTGGCCCGCCAGGGACCCCAGCGTGAACAGGAGGGTGTGCCACAGGGACGCGCCGAACAGCTCGTTGGCGAAGACCGCCCGCCAGTTGTCCAGCCCGTTGAACGGCGCCTCCCCCGTGAAGTACGTGGAGAAGGTGTAGTCCTGGAAGCTCATCACCACGTTGCGGACCAGCGGGTACCCGAAGAACAGCAGCATGTACAGCAGCGCCGGGGCGACGAACAGCCACTTCGTGAGGTTCTGGTTCGTGGGGTTCCGGCGCCCGCGCGGCGCGGTCGTCGTCCTCGCGGTCGCCGTCGTTGTCGTCGTAGTCGTCGTCACGACCGGCCCTCCAGCTCCGCCTCGACCCGCGCCTGGGCGCGTTCCATGGCCTCCTGGGGGCTCGCCTCGCCGGTGAGCGCCGCCTGTAGCGCGGTGCCGACGGCCTGGGAGTAGGTGTTCCACTCGGTACCGGCGTACTCGGTCCGGCTGCGCGCCGTGCGCACCTGGTCCACGAACGGGGCCAGCTCCGGGACCAGGTCGCGGTACTGCTCGGCCGCCTCGGTGTCGACGGGCACGTTACTGCCCTTGGTCGACCAGTCCAGCTGAGCCTCAGCCGTGGTCAGGCAGGCCACGAGTTCGCCGGCCACGCGTTCGCGGTCGGGGTCCTCGCCGTTGACCGGCACGGTGAAGGTGGTTCCGCCGATCGGCGCGACCGAGGTGTCCCCGGCCTCGGGCACGGGGATCTCCGCCACGGCCCACTCCAGGTCGGGGTGCTCCTGGAGGACCGGCAGCTGCCAGGGGCCGTTCACCATCATGGCCGCGTTGCCCGCGATGAACTGGTCGTTGACGTCGGCCTGGGTCCAGTTGACCACCGAGGGGGAGATCGATCCCGCATCGACCAGCGAGGTGACGTACTCCAGCGCCTCCACCGACGCCGGCGAGGCGAGCTCCCTCTCGTCGCCGCCGTTGGACCACAGCCACGGCAGGAACTGGTAGACGCCGTCCTCGGTGGCCAGGGCGCTGATCGCGAGACCGTAGCGCTCGCCCCCGGTCAGCTCCGCGGCGGCCTCCTCCAGCTCCGCCCAGGTCCGGGGCGGGTCGATGCCCGCCTCCTCCAGGGCGGCCGTGTCGTAGAAGAGCCCCAGGGAGTTCACCGACCGTGCGGCGCCGTAGTACACGCCCTCGTAACTGCCGATGGAGAGCGCGCCCTCGGAGAGGTCCTCCGTGGGTATGCCGAGGTCCTCCAGCGGTACCAGGCCCTCGGCCGCCGCGAACTGCGGCAGGTCCGAGCCGTCGAGCGAGAGCACGTCGGGGAGCGAGTCGGAGGAGGCCATCCGCAGGGCCTTGGGCACGAGCTGGTCGGCGGGCACGCTGATCTGGCGCACCTCCACGCCCACCTGTTCGCCACAGGCGTCCATGGCCTCCCGGTCCCAGGTGTGGTACGGCTCGTCGGTGCTGGAGTTCATGACGGTGTACACGCTCGGGTCGCGCTCGGCCGCGCAACCGACGCCCGTCAGGGCGAGCGCCGCGGCGCAGGCGGCCGCCGACGCCGTTCGTAGTGGACGGTGTAGGTGTTCGTGCATGTCGGGGGGCCTCTTCGGCGGGGGTCGGGGGTCAGCGCGTCGGTCGCGTCGTGCCGGGGGCTGGCGCCGCCGGGGCCGCGACCGGCCGTCGGGTCCGGCGAGCGGGTCGTCGGGGCAGGTGGGGAAGGGGTCAGGCCGGGGGAGCGGTGACCGTCCCCCCGTGGGTGACCTCGGGTGGGATGAGTTCACTCCGTGCTCCGAGGAGGGCCGGGCTGCCGCGCGCGGCCTCGGCGGCCAGCCGGGTCACGGCGGCCGACATCCGCTCGACGGGCAGTTCGATCCGGGTCACGTCCAGTCCTCCGAGGTCCTCGGGGAAGCTGCCGATGGCCACCAGGGAGACGTCCCCCGGCACGTCGGTGCCGCGTGCGGCGAGGTGGCGCAGGACGCCGGGTACGGCGGCGGGGTGCTGGACGGCGAGCGCGGTGGGCGGGTGCCCGCCGTCGAAGAGCGCGTCCAGCCGCCGGTACAGCTCGGCGGGGTCCTTCGCCGAGGGCAGGACGCGCACGGGGACACCGAGTTCGGCGGCGGCGCGTTCGGCGCCGCGCAGACCGCGTACGGAGTAGCTGCGGCCCGAGGCGATGTCCTCCTCCACCGTCGACACGAAGCACAGGTCGCGGTGCCCGGCCCCGTGCAGCAGGCGCAGCGAGGCGACCGCGGCCTCCTCCCAGTCGAGGTCGGCCCAGGGCGCGGCGTCCTCGTCGGAGGGGCGGCCGAGGACGACCACGGGGAACCCCAGCGCGTCCATCGCGCCGATGCGGGGATCCTCCATCTCCACGCCCATGATCACCGCGACGTCGGCGAGCCTGCTGCGCGCGGCGCGCTCCAGCCCGTACGCCCCGGCGTCGTCGTCGCGGACGGTCAGGAGCAGCAGGTCGTAGTCCAGTTCCCCGGCGGCGCGGCTCAGCCCGTACATGAACCGCCCGCCGACCGGCAGGTAGCCGGACGAGGCCAGCGGCAGGGCCAGCGCGATCACGCGGGTGCGGGCGCTGCGCAGGGAGCGCGCGCCCGCGTTGGGGTGGTAGCCCAGCTCGTCGATGGCCGTCCGCACCGCGGTCCGGGTCCGTTCGGAGACGCTGCGGGAGCCGCTGAGCACGTAGGACACCGTGCTCGGGGCCACCCCCGCCGCCGCGGCGACGTCCTTGATGGTCACCATCGCGCTCCCTCCCCCTCATGGTTGTCGAAGCGCTTCGACAACCCGGCGTACGGATTTGTCGAATCGATTCGACTGGCGGGCACCATGGTAGGAACCACGCCCCCGTGTGACAACCCCCTCATCGGAAGATCCCTCGCGGGACGGTCGGACGGGCCGTCTCCGCCCGGCCGTTTCCGTCCCGTCGCGCACCGGACCGGCGGAGCCCCCGTTTGCCGCGCGCCCGTGCGGTCAGGGGCGGGGGGAGGCGGACGAGGGGAGATCGCCATGGGACGCGGAGTCGCGCGCAAACTGATCGACGCGCACCTGGTCGAGGGGGAGATGGCGCCCGGAGAGGTCATCGGGCTCTCCGTCGACCAGACCCTCACCCAGGACGCCACCGGCACCCTGGTGATGCAGGAGCTGGAGGCCCTCGGCCTGGACCGCACCCGGGCCGGGGTCAGCGTGCAGTACGTGGACCACAACCTGCTCCAGACCGACGAGAAGAACGCGGAGGACCACGCGTTCCTGCACTCGGCGGCGCGCCGGTACGGCCTGTGGTACTCCAAGCCCGGCAACGGCGTCTCCCACCCCACGCACATGCAGCGCTTCGGGGTGCCCGGCGCGACGATGGTCGGCTCGGACTCCCACACCTGCGCCGCCGGATCGCTGGGCATGCTGGCGGTCGGCGTCGGCGGCCTGGAGGTCGCCATGGCCATCGCCGGGCGCCCGCTGCGCGTCCGGGCGCCGCGGATCTGGGGCGTGCGCCTCACCGGCGAGCTGCCCCCGTGGACCTCGGCCAAGGACGTCATCCTGGAGATGCTGCGGCGGCACGGGGTCAAGGGCGGGCTCAACCGGATCATCGAGTACCACGGCCCCGGGGTCGCCACGCTCACCGCCATGGACCGCCACGTCATCGCGAACATGGGCGCCGAGCTGGGCGCCACCACCACGGTCTTCCCCTCCGACGACGCGGTGCGCGACTTCCTGCGCGCCGAGGGCCGTGAGGACGACTTCACCGAACTGCTGCCCGACGCCGACGCCGACTACGACGTGACCGACGGGATCGACCTGTCCCGGGTGGAACCGCTCATCGCCCGGCCCTCCTCGCCCGGCGACGTCGTCCCGGTCCGCGAGGTGGCGGGCACCGACGTCAGCCAGGTCGTCATCGGCTCCTCCGCCAACCCGGGGCTGCGCGACTACGCGATCGCCGCCGCCATGGTCAGGGGCCGCCAGACCGACAGCGCGGTCAGCTTCGACGTCAACCCGTCCTCGCGCCAGATCCTCTCCGACCTGACCCGCATGGGAGCGACCCTCGACCTCATCCAGGCCGGGGCCCGCATCCACCAGGCCGGATGCCTGGGCTGCATCGGGATGGGCCAGGCGCCCGCCGTCGGCCGCAACTCGCTGCGCACCTTCCCGCGCAACTTCCCCGGCCGCTCGGGCACCAGGGAGGACGCGGTCTGGCTGTGCTCCCCCGAGACGGCCGCCGCCTCCGCGCTCACCGGCGTCATCACCGACCCGCGCGACCTGGCCGGGGAGCTGGGCATGGCCCACCCCGACCTGAGGCTGCCGGAGCGGGCCACGGTCAACACCGCGATGCTGGTCCCGCCGCTGCCGCCGGAGGAGGCCGCGCGGGTCGAACTCGTCAAGGGGCCCAACATCTCCGCGCTGCCGGACTTCCCGCCGCTGCCCGACCGGATCGAGGCGCCGGTGCTGCTCAAGGTCGGCGACGACGTCTCCACCGACGAGATCTCCCCGGCGGGCGCCCGCGCGCTGCCCTTCCGTTCCAACGTCCCCCAGCTCGCCGAGTTCACCTTCACCCGGATCGACGAGGACTACCCGCGCCGGGCGAGGGAGGCGGGCCGCGAGAGCGGCCACATCGTGGTCGGCGGGGAGAACTACGGGCAGGGCTCCTCCCGGGAGCACGCGGCGATCACCCCCCGCTACCTGGGCCTGCGCGCGGTGATCGCCAAGTCCTTCGCCCGCATCCACTGGCAGAACCTCGCCAACTTCGGGGTCCTGGCCCTGCGGTTCACCGAGCCCGACGACTACGACCGCGTCGGCCCCGGCGACGTCCTCCTCCTGGACGGCCTGGAGGAGGCCCTGTCCTCCGGCTCCGAGCTGACCGTGCGCAACACGACCAGGGACGAGGAGTACCGGCTGGACCACCAGCTCTCCCCGGCGCAGGTCCAGGCGGTGCTGGCGGGCGGCCAGATCCCGCTGCTGGCCCGCGAGCTGGACTGACCCGCCCGCGGCCCGGGCCGGACGCCGTGACGCCCCGCGCCGGGGCTCCCCCTCAGGGAGCGGTGTCGGAGGACCGCTGCTCTTCCTGCTCCGTGCTCTGCTCCGTGTCCGGCTCCGGGCTTCCCTCCGAGACCGCGGGGGCGGTACGGCGCTCGACGAGGTGGGCGCGCAGCGACCAGGCCACGGCGCCGATCCACGCCGCCCACACGAGCACGTGGACGGCCGTCTGGAGTGCCGGGGGAGGGGACAGCCAGTCGGTGCCGAGCAGCGTCCGGGTGTTGGTCAGCACGATCAGCCCGCCGACCAGCGAGCCGAGGATCCGGGGCGGGATGTAGCGCACGATCCAGGCGGCGATCGGCGCGGCGATGATCCCGCTGACCAGCAGCGCGAGCACCCAGCCGACGTTGATCCCGGCCGCGCCCAGCCCGACGAGGAAGCCGAGGCTGGCGGCGAGGGCGACGATGAACTCGCTGGTGTCGATGGTGCCGACGACCTTGCGCGGCTCCATGCGCCCGCTGGCCAGCAGGGCGGGGGTGCCGACCGGGCCCCAGCCGCCGCCTCCGGTGGCGTCGACGAACCCGCCCACCAGCCCGAGCGGTGCCAGGAAGCGCCTGCGCAGGGGCTTGTCCAGGTTCCGGGTCGGGGTGCCCCACGCGGTGAAGCGGATGAGGATGTAGAGGCCGAGCGCGAGCAGGATGCCGGACATGACCGGCTGGGCGGCCTCGGTGGACAGCCAGCTCAGGAAGGTCGCCCCGGCGAACGAGCCGATCGCGCCGGGCAGCGCGATGCGCCGGACGACCTTCCAGTCGACGTTGCCCAGGCGCCAGTGCGAGACGCCCGAGGCCAGCGTGGTGCCGATCTCGGCGAGGTGGACCGTGGCCGAGGCCGCGGCCGGGTTGGTGCCGAAGAGCAGGAGCAGGGTGGTGGAGGTGACGCCGTAGGCCATGCCGAGGCTGCCGTCGACGAGCTGGGCGAAGAATCCCGCGACGGCGAGGATGACGAGCGTGCGCATGTGGGCCTTCCGGTGGGGAGGGATACGCGGGGACGGTGGAGGTCGGCGCGGTGCCCGGCCCCGGACCGGAGCACCCGGGGCCGGTCCGCCGTCGGTGCCGGATCCAGCGCCGTCCTGGCGACGGAGTTAAATCTACTATGTTGGTAGGAATAGTGGGCAAGCAGTGCGCCGGATGTTGGTGCGGGCGGGCGGGCGTGGTGTCGGGTTCGGGCGACGGGGGCTTGACATGACATCACTTACGACGCCATTATGACGTCATGGATCTGATGCCGTATGTCGACGAACTCCGCCGCCAACTCCAGGTGGCCGCCGAAGCCGGGGACGAGGACACCCGGGTCATCGCCGAGCGCCTCAGTGCGGCCCTGGAACCCGCCGCGCGGCTGACCCTGCTGGACGCGCTCTCCGCCGCCGCGGACGAGATCACGCGCGACCTCGCGCCCGGGTCGGTCGAGGTTCGGCTGCGCGGACGGCGGACCGACTTCATCGTGACGTCACCCGATTTCGAGGACGCAGGAGAGGGCGGCCTGGCGACGCCACAGACGCACCAGAGTGACGTCAGAGATGTCGACCGGTCCCTCGCGGACCAGCTCCGGGCCGACGCCGAGGACGGGGGCACGTCGCGGATCACCCTGCGCCTGCCCGACCGCCTCAAGCCGCACGTCGAGGAGGCGGCCCGCGGCGAGGGGCTGTCGGTCAACGCCTGGCTGGTGCGCGCGGTGACAGCGTCGCTCGACAGCGGCAGGCGCCGACCCGACACCCGGGCACGCCAGATCGGCCGCGGCTACACCGGCTGGGTCCGCTGACCGGATCCGGCCGCCGGACCCCCACCATCACCGCGTCTCCCACCAGCGGAGACGATCACCAGCGCCACGTCAGGGAGACAGCCATGCCAAGTTTCGACACCCCCGAACCCGTCACCGCCGACATCACCCTGGTCGCCGGAAACCTCCAGATCAGCGCCGGAGGCCGCACCGAGACCACCGTCGAGGTCCGCCCGCGCGACGAGGCCAAGGAGAGCGACGTGCGGGCCGCCGAGCAGGTCGAGGTCGACTACGCCGGAGGCCGCCTCCAGGTGAGGGACCCCCAGCCCTCGGGCCTGGGCCGCGTGATCGGACGCAAGGGCATGGTCGACATCACCGTCGAACTGCCCGCGGGCTCGCGCGTCCACGCCACCGGCGGATTCGGCGGCGTCCGCTGCGAGGGACCCCTGGGCGCGTCCGAGATCGCCCTCTCCCACGGCAACATCGCCGTGGACCGCGTCACCGGCAACGCCGAGCTCACCACGGGGTACGGCTGGATCCGGGTGGGAGAGATCGACGGCTCCGCCGTGGTCAAGACCACGGGCGGGGCCCTCACCCTCGGCACGGTGACCGGGGACCTGCGGGCCCACTCCGCGCACGGTGACATCACCGCCGACCGCGCCCTGGCCTCCGTCACCGCGCGCACCCACCACGGCAGCATCCGACTCGGCCAGGTGGTCCGGGGCGGCGTCGACATCGAGACCGCCTTCGGCGAACTGGAGATCGGCGTCCGCGAGGGCACCGCCGCCTGGCTGGACGCGGTGTCCAAGAAGGGCGTCGTGCGCAGTTCCCTGGAGGCCGCCGACACCCCCGGCCCCGCCGAGGAGACCGTCGAGATCCGCGCCCGCAGCGTCCACGGCGACGTCATGGTCCACCGGTCCTGAACAGACAGAGACGAGAGCGCACATGAACCAGCACACCCCCCATCCGGCGGCCGTCACGGTCACCGGACTGCGCAAGTCCTACGGCGACCACGCCGTGTTGGACGGCGTCGACCTGGAGATCCCCTCGGGAACCGTGTTCTCGCTGTTGGGGCCCAACGGCGCGGGCAAGACCACCATCGTCAAGATCCTGTCCACGCTGATCGGCGCCGACGGCGGTCAGGCCCGGGTCATGGGGCACGACGTGGCGACGGAGCCCGACGCCGTGCGCGCTGCGATCGGTGTCACCGGGCAGTACTCGGCGGTGGACGGCCTGCTCACCGGGCGCGAGAACCTGATGCTCATGGCGAGGCTGCACCGTCTGGGGCGGGCCCGCGCCGCCCGCCGCACGACCGAACTGCTGGAGCACTTCGACCTCGTGGACGCGGCGGGCAAGCCCGCCTCCACCTACTCCGGGGGCATGCGCCGCCGCCTGGACCTGGCGATGACCCTGGTGGGCGGGCCCCGGCTGATCTTCCTCGACGAGCCGACCACCGGCCTGGACCCGCGCAGCCGCCGGGACATGTGGCAGATCATCCGCGATCTCGTGGCCGACGGCGTCACCGTCTTCCTCACCACGCAGTACCTGGAGGAGGCCGACCAGCTCGCCGATTGCATCGCGGTCCTGGACCACGGCACGATCGTGGCCGAGGGCACAGCCGCCGAACTCAAGCGCCGCGTCCCCGGCGGCCACGTCCGCCTGCGCTTCACCGAGGCCGAGGCGCTGGAGTCGGCGGCCCGGGTCCTGGGCGGCGAGGCCGACACCGACGCGCTGGCGCTCAGGGTGCCCGGCGGAGGAGGGTTCGGCTCCCTGCGCGACCTCCTGGACCGCCTCGACACCGCGTCGATCACCCCCGAGGAGCTGTCGGTGCAGACTCCGGCCCTCGACGACGTCTTCCTCGCGCTCACGGGCCACCGGAGCGCCGACGACAACGCACGGAAGGCGAACCGATGACCACCCTCACCCACGCCGTCGGCGACTCGACCACGATGGTGACCCGCCAGTTGCGGCACATGCTGCGCTACCCGTCCATGACGCTGCTCCTGGTCGCGACGCCGGTCCTGCTCCTCCTGCTGTTCGTGTACGTCTTCGGGGGCGCGATGGGCCCCGGCGCGGGCGGGGCCGCGGCCAGCCGCGCCGACTACCTCGACTACATCGCCCCCGGGATCATGCTGATCGCGGTGGCGAGCGCGGCCCAGGGGACGGCCATCTCGGTGGCCATGGACATGACCGGCGGGCTCGTCGCCCGGTTCCGCACCATGGACATCGCCCGGGTGTCGGTCCTGACCGGCCACGTCGTCGGCAGCCTGGTCCAGTCGATGCTGAGCGTGGCCCTGGTCGCCGCGGTGGCGATGCTGCTCGGGTTCCGGCCCACCGCCGGTCCGGTGGAGTGGCTGGCGGCCGTCGGCCTGCTGGCGATGGTCTCCTTCGCCCTGACCTGGCTGTCCGTGGCGCTGGGTCTGGTCTCCCAGACCGTCGAGGCCGCGAGCAACCTGCCCATGCCGCTGCTCTTCCTGCCCTTCCTGAGCAGCGGCTTCGTCCCCACCGAGACACTGCCGACCGGCCTGCGCTGGTTCGCCGAGTACCAGCCGTTCACACCCGTCATCGACGCCCTGCGCGGGCTGCTGATGGGCACCGGGACCGGTGACAGCGGAGTCGTGGCGGTCGCCTGGTGCGCGGGCATCGCCCTGGTCTCCTACCTGTGGGCCAGGAAGCTGTACAACCGCGACCCCGCGGCCTAGCCGTACCGCTCGCGGCCGAGCCGTTCGGTGCGCGCTCTCGGACTCACTTCGGACAGGACGCAGCGCCCATGGCGCGGTCCAGGATCTCCGAGAGCGCCTGCGGCTGAGTGCTCGACGTCCACGCGGACAGAGCCGCCTCCACACAGCCAAGGGCGGCAGCGATCACGGCGTCGGCACGCGGGTCGGAGGCGTCGGCCGGATCAGCGCCGAGGCGACGGGCGATCTCGGGCCGGAGCAGTTCCCGCCAGCGATCGTTCTTCTCCCGGTGTCGAGCGGCCAGCGAGGGTGTGCTCACGACCAGTCGGGTGAGACGTCGGGTGCGTTCGTCGTGGGCCTCGTACTGCTCGATCAGTGTGTCGAGCGCACGCCGCATGGCGACCCAGGGCGCTTCGTCGAGTGGTCGGCCGGTGAGCGCTTCACTCAGGCGCTCACCGGCGTCCGCCGACTCACCGAAGAGGGCCTCCTCCTTGGAGGAGAAATACCGGAAGAACGTGCTGCGGGAGACCCCTGTGGCCCCGCAGATGTCCTCCACCGTCGTCTCCTCGTAACCGCGTTCGAGGACCAGATCCTGGACAGCCGTGGCCACCTCGGCGCGCATCGCCTCACGTGCTCGCGCCCGTATGCCGCGCGCAGCCTGGTTCGGACCCATGACTCCACGGTACTACAAACCATTGGTGGTACTGTATCTCACGAATGAGATTAAGTCCCATCAAAGGAAGGGTGCGAGGAAGCGATGAGCGATAACAAGGTGGTCGTCATCACGGGCGCGAGCGACGGCATCGGGGCAGCCGCCGCGCGGCGGCTGCGCGCGGACGGGCACACCGTCGTCGTCGTGGGCCGTTCGGCCGACAAGACCCGCGCTGTCGCCGCCGAACTCGAGGTCGACAGCTACGTCGCGGACTTCACCCGCCTCGACGACGTCGAGCGGCTTGCCAGTCGGCTCCGTGCCGCCTATCCGAGGATCGACGTGCTGGCCAACAACGCCGGCGGGGTGTTCGGTACCCGGACGAAGACGGTGGACGGCTTCGAGAAGATCTTCCAGGTCAACCACCTCGCGCCGTTCCTGCTCACACTGCGGCTCCTGGACACGCTCATCGCCTCGCGGGCGTCGGTGCTCCAGACCTCCAGCACGGTGAGGTTCGCCAAGGAGATCCACCTGGACGACCTCGACCACGATCGCGACTACGACCCGGTCCACGCGTACAGCGCGGCGAAACTGGAGAACATCCTGTTCACGACGGAACTCCATCGGCGCTACCACTCCAGCGGCCTTTCGGCGGCCTGCTTCTACCCGGGCAACGTCGCCACGAACTTCGCGTCCGACACCACCAGCCCTGTCATGCGCCTCATGCGCTTCCTCGGAACCAGGACACCGCTCGGGCACGTCATGTTGTCCACACCCGACCAGGGCGCGGACCAGATCGTGTGGCTCGCCGAGGGCGTCCCCGGAACGGACTGGCGGTCAGGGGCCTACTACTACAAGCGCAGGGCCAGTACGCCGCGCAACCCGCAGGCGGCCGACGCCGAACTCGCTCGCGGGCTGTGGGAGCGCTCCGAGGAACTCCTCGCGGCACGACTGTCCGATCCTGCGTAACGAACCCGTCCGAGCGAGTTCGGCCGTGCGCCCGGTCCCGGCGCCGATCCATGCCGGGGGCCGGGCCTCGCGAAATGGACGAGCCACAGCACGGGCGCTACAGGAAACCGTCGGTGGGCAGGCTCAACGTTCGGCGGACGCGGCTGCTCACCGAGCGCGTCGAGCAGACCACCGCCGAGGCGCTGGGCACCTTCGCACTGCTGCGCGACCCGGCGCAGCTGGCCGCGCTGCGCGCCGATCCCGCGGGTATGGACATCACCGGGGACACCGTCCTCGACGCGGAGCCGTTGGGCCGACGAGCGCCCCTCTACGGTGACGACGTGGGGTGGCCGCGCAGGCGGGGGAGCGTGACCGTGACGGTCAGTCCCCCGCCCGCGCGCGGTCGCAGGTCCAGTACGCCGCCGTGGACCTCGACCACCCGCGAGACCAGGGCCAGGCCCAGCCCGTGGCCCGGCTTGGCCCCGGACCTGCCCTGTCCGCGCAGGAAGGGTTCGTGCAGTCGGGCCACCGTCTGGGGTGTGTGGTGCTGCCCCGTGTTCTCGACCCGCAGGACGACGCCGTCGCCGGGGGCGCGGTCGGTGCTGACCGAAGCCGTCCCGCCCCTGCCCACGTTGTGGCGCAACGCGTTCTGCACCAGGTTCTGCGTGAGCTGGGTGAGCAGCGCCGGATCGCCGAGCGTCGGCGTCGGCGCCGACGCGAGGTCCAGCCGCACCCCGAGACGCTCGGCCTCCGCCGCGCTCTCGGCCACGACACCGCGGGCGATGTCGGCCAGGTCGACCGGTGTGGAGACGGCGGTCACGGCATTGGCGTCGGCCAGCCGGAGGAGGGCCTCCGTGAGCCCGATCGCCCGGGCGTTGGTGATGCTGAGCCGTTCGATCAGGCGCGGGTGGTCCTGCCCCTCCGGGTCACGGCGGGCCACGTCCAGCAGGGTCGCCGTCACGGCCAGCGGGGTCCGCAGCTCGTGGGAGGCGTTGGCGGCGAAGCGCTCCTGTGCCTCGAACGCGTTCTCCAGGCGGTCGAGCATGTGGTCGAAGGCGTCGGCGAGCTCGCGGAACTCGTCGTTGCGCCCGGAAAGCCGGACACGGTGTTCCAGCCGCCCCAAGGCGGCGATGCGCACGGCCTCGTTGAGCTGGCGCAGAGGACGGAGCACCCATCCCGCGAGGAACCACCCGCCGACGAGCCCGATCACGGCCAACACCACCAGCACGGCACCGGAGACCATGATGACGGCGTCGAGGATCTGCCCGCGCGTGGGGACGACCAGGCCGCCGGAGTCGCGCGGGTTGGCCGCGGTGAGCGGGTAGTCGGGGACGTAGCGCAGGACCACATAGACCCCGGCCATCACCGCCAGACCAGCCGCCACGAGGAACCCGGCGTAGCTCAGGGCCAGGCGCAGGCGCGCGCTGCCCCTCCTCCCGGGCGGGCCGGGGACGTGCGCGTTCACCGGTCGTCCCCGGGGACCGCGAGACGGTACCCGGCTCCGGGGACGGTGACGATGGGGTCCGGGCGGCCCAGGGCCCTGCGCAACTGCGACATCGTCACCCGGGGCGCGCTGGTGAACGGATCGGCGTTCTCGTCCCAGACCTTCTCCAGCAGCGTCTCGGAGCTGACCACGCCCCCTTCCGCCCTGATGAGCACCTCCAGGACGGCGAACTGCTTGCGGGTCAGCCCCAGACGGCGTCCGTCCCGGTCGGCCTCCCTGCGGTACGGGTCCAGGCGCAGGCCGCCCCATTCCAGTACCGGAGGAACGGACGCCGCGGGCCTCCTGGCGAGTGCGCGCAGGCGCACGACCAGCTCCTCCAGGGCGAAGGGCTTGGTGAGGTAGTCGTCGGCGCCCAGGGTGAACCCGCCCACCTTGTCCCGTAGCCGGGTCGCGGCGGTGAGCATCAGGACCCTGGTTCCGGGGTGGTCGCGGACGACCGCGGCACACACGTCGTCACCGTGGGTCCCGGGGATGTCCCGGTCGAGGACGATCGCGTCGTAGTCGTTGACCGAGGCGCGCTCCAGCGCCTGGTCGCCGTCGAGGGCGATGTCGGCGGCGATGGCCTCCTGGCGCAGCCCCGCCTGGAGCGCCTCGGCCATGAAGACCTCGTCCTCGACGATCAGCACACGCATGGTGTCCCCTCCTGCTCCGGCCGTTGTCACGTCCCGGCACGTCCCGCCGACGGTGCCGGGTTCCCACGACCCGGCTCCGTGGCCGTTCAGCATAGGTCGGGGCCTGTTGCGAAAACGTTGGGTGCCGGTACGCGCACGTGCGACGCCCCTTCCGGTCACCCGGTCGCCTCGCGTCCGGGTGGTGGACCCGCGCCTCCGCGGGGACGGCCCGGGCTCACGCGGGGGCGGTTCCGAGGACGAGGACGAAACATCCGCGCAACAACCGCCCTCCTACGGTCAGGCGCATGAGAAGTCGTACTCTCCTTTCCGGTCTCGTCCTGGCGGTGACCGCGACCGTGGTCACCGCAGTCCCCGCGCATGCCATTTTGGGAGGAGATCCGTCAACGCAGTCGTATGCGTTCATGGGCTCGTTCCAGCCGGATTACCCCGCGCCGCCGCGCCCGGACGGCCACGGGTGCGGGGTCGTCGTCCTGGCGCCCCAGTGGGTGCTGACCGCCAGCCACTGCGCCGGTAAGAACCCGACCAACGCGCAGGTGGGCGTTCCGCGGGGCTGGAGCGTCCGCGTCGGGTCGCCGGACTCCGACTCCGGAGGCGAGGTGGCCCGGGTCGACCACTACTACCGGTTGGCCACGAGCAGGGATGAGGGAGGGTTCTGGGGCAGGGACCTCGCGTTGATGCACCTGGAGCGCCCGGTCGAGGCCGAACCGGTGCCCATCGCCTCGGCCTCGCCACCGGCCGGAACGCCGGTGCGGATCATGGGCTGGGGGATGACGTGCGACGACACCGGGAACCCGGACTGCTTCCCGACACGGTTGCAGGAGGCCGACACCGTGGTGCAGCCGCTCTCGGTGTGCCCCGGCGCCGAGGCCGAGGGCGAGTTGTGCGTCGGCAGCAGGGACGGAAGCGTGGCCGCGGCCAACATGGACTCGGGCGGGCCCGCGCTGGTCCGCGAGGACGGCGCATGGGCGCTGGCCGGGGTGGTCAGCGGTCCCAGCGGGGACGGGGCGCCCACGCTGTTCACCGACGCCACCCGGCACACCGGGTGGATCGACGGCGTCGTCTCCGGTACCGACGTGCCCCCGGACGACGAGATCCCGGACGTGGAGGGCATGGTGAACCTCCAGGGCTGCGTGGGCTCGGTGGTGCGCACCCCGGTCTCGGAGCCGGACGCGCCAGCGCTGATGCTGACCAACGGCCACTGTGTACAGGAGGACTGGCCGGCGCCGGGAGACGCACTCGTGGACCGGCCCGCCGATCTGGAGGTGCCCATAGCCGATCCCCAGGGCTATCCCCGGGTCACCGCCCGGGCCGAGCGCCTGGTGTACGCGACGATGACCGGAACCGACGTCGCGCTCTACCGCCTGGACCGGACCTATGACCAGCTGGAATCGCGGGGGGCGAAGGTCTTCGAACTCGGTACCACCCCCGTGCGCCCCGGCGACGCGGTGACCATGGTCTCCCCCGGCACCCGCTCGGACTGCTCCGTCGAGGCCGTGCCCGCGCACCTGCGCGAGGGCGGCTACCACCAGGACGACCCGATCCGCTACGCCTCCGGCGAGGGGTGCCTCCCCTATCCCGGCCTGTCCGGCTCGGTGCTGTTGGCACCCGACGGTTCCACCGTCGTGGGCGTCCACAACACCCACAACAGGGACGGCGAGGAGTGCACCGACGACAACCCCTGCGAGGTGGACGCGGACGGAAACGTGACCTTCGAGCGGGGACGTGGTTACGGCCAGCAGGTCCACACGGTTCCGGCCTGTCTGACCGACCGTTCGGAGCTGGACCTGTCACGCCAGGGCTGCGCCCTCACCGGCGCGGCGTCCGTCTGAGCCACCCTGGTCGACTGGTCTGACGCGCCCTGGGCCGCGACGGAAATCCCGTTCGCGGCCCCGGCGCGGCTCACCACCCGGTACGCCCTCCGTCGCGATCCGGGCAACAAGAAAGGCCCTGTGAACAGGGCCTTCGTTTGTGTCCGAGGGGGGACTCGTCAGGTACGTACATGCCGCTGACCCTGTCCGCGGACCTGGCGTTGGACGGGCGGTGAGCCGGAATGGATTCCTCCCGCTGGTTCCGTTGGACCACCATCGCCGCCGTGCTGATGCTGGCCGTCATCGCGGCCGTGGTGTCCTACTCGCACATGTACGAACTCGCGCTGCGCCACGGTGAGCCCGAGTGGCGCGCCGCCCTGTTCCCGCTCTCGGTCGACGGCATGATCGTCGGCGCCTCCATGACGCTGCTCAGCGACGCCCGCAACGGCCGCAAGGGCGGCCTGCTGCCCTGGGCGCTGCTGATCATCGGCTCGGGTGCTTCCCTGGCGGCCAACGTCGCGGTAGCCGACCCGACGATGTGGTCGCGGATCATCCACGCCTGGCCGAGTTTCGCGCTGATCGGTGCGTACGAGCTGCTCATGCGCGAGTTCCGTACGGCCGCACGCGGCGTACGCAGTGCTGACGCAGCGGATGAGCAGATACGCCCTGCCGTGCCAGAGGAAGAGGAAACGGATCAGAACCCTGGGTCCAACAATGCTCTTGGTGAGGGAACGGCGTACACAGGTGTTCAGCCGCGTACGCATCTTCAGGTCGTCGAACCGTCGGAAGAGTTTCAGGGCGTGACCGCACCATCGGTTCAGACCGAGGCGTGGCGGTGGGCTTTGGACCACCGCGGCGATGGTGGTGAGTTGCCCAGTGGTCGGGAGATCGCTGCTCGGTTTGGTCGTAAGGAGCGCTGGGGCAGGTTGATCAAGCAGAAGGGACAACGAGGGCACCTCGGAGGTGGGGCTTCGAGCTTGATTGGACAGAGCCCTGCCGCAGCGGGATGAGGTGCCGCGTTCAGCCGGTCAACGGCGCCGTCTGCCTTTCTTGCGGCTCTTGCCGTGCGACCGCTGCGCACGGCTGTGGCCGATGCGAAAACCCGGCTTGCGCATTGTGTGCTCGGCGATGGCCTGGAGTTCGGCGATACCCGTCCGGTCCGGATGGTCGGAGGCCAAAGCCGCCGAGAGTGCCTCCTCGGCTTGCAGGCCCTGGTCGCGCAGTACCTCACTCATCCCTTCGGGCCCGGCCGTTTCCAGGAGTTGCAGCAGGCTCTCGGTGACCATGAGTAGGGACTCGGCCTCGGTCAGGTCGTCGGGGTTGAGAAGGCCCCGACGCACCAGGACGCTCAGAGCGGTGGGGGCCAGCGCCGCATCCGTACGCAGGTCCCGCACCAGGGCCTCACCGTCGTCGAGCGCTTCAGCGAGGACGTTCAGCATGGCGTCGGCGCGGGTGTGAAAGGGCGTGGCCCGTACCGCGTCGGTGAGCTCCTCCACCGCTGTGCGCGTGTCATCGCGGGCTGCGATCCACCCGGAGATCTCCGCGCGAGCGGAGTCCGGGTCATAGTGATCGGAGAGGACACCGAGGGCGCCGACGGCGGGAGCCTGCGCGAGTTCACCGATGAGTGGGGCGTCCCGGCCCTCGGCCAGCAGCCGTCGGCGTACGGATTGCGTTCCGAGTTCGGTGAGGCGAATCAGAGTGACCGGCCCCTTGGTGAGTTCCTCCCTTCGCTCTCGCGCCCGCTCGACAGCCTCTGGATCTGGGGCGGTAGGGGCGCCGAGGAGTTGGGTGAGCTCGGGCGGCATCCCCGCGGGCGGCTGGGGGAGCGCCTCGTCCATGGGCAGGTCGAGGAAGACGGGGTCGGCCATGCCCTGGTGGCATTCGACGGCTCCCAGGTCCTCCAGTGCGGCCAGTACATCGCGCAGGTCGCGGTCGGCGTGTTCCAGCCACATCATCCTGTGCCCGCCGGGCGCGTCCAGCTCGAACCGGGCCCGGTAGGCGAGGTGGACGGAGTCCCGCAGCCGGGGCCAGGGCATGGGGTACGGCAGGCTGTAGAGGGTGGCCAGGACATCGGACAGGACGTCCTCGTACACAGCGAAGAGCATGGACTCCACATGCCAGCCGCTGGCCCCGAGCAGTGGCCCGCGCAGCTTGAAGAACGCCTCGAAAGCGCGCCTCCACAGTGCGAGCGGGTCCCTCATCAGGGGCTCGGCCCTGGCCACCGCGTACAGCCGTCCCTTGACGACCCGCACCAGGCGGGCCGTCTTCGCCCACTCCAGGACGAGGTTGAGGCGCGGCAGGTCGGCGGAGGACCGTACCGAGGCGGTGACGTCGCCGGTGCCCAGCTCCTCCACCAGCGTGCGCGCGTCGGCCATCCGCAGCCTGCCGGTACTGGTGAGCACCCGGCCCTCCCGACCCGCCCACGCGGTCAGGCCGCGCAACCACCCCAGCACCGGTGAGCGTTCGGCCCGCTCACGTAGCGCCTCCTCGCTCGGGAGCTCGACGGGCAGTTGCGGCTCGGCCCGGTGAGCGGTGGCGGGGCCGTGCGTCAGGTGCCGCTGGACGATGGTGTCCAGCGCTTCGCGGTCGTAGGGCACATCGTCGCGCTGCGCCTGTTCCACGAAGCGTTGCATCGCCTGCTGGTCGAGGACGTCGACGCCCTGCTCGGCGGCGGTGGTGGCCCAGAACTTCGCCATGCCCCAGCGCCCGCGGTCGGCCATCGTTTCCGTGTGGCGGGGCGCTGCGGCGTCGACCGCGTCGAGGCTGTCGGCGAGGGAGGCCCCGCGGGGATCAAGGAGGTGGACCGTGTCCAGGTAGCGCAGCAGGGCACGCAGCGTTCCCGGGGCGTCGACGGGCCCCTGGCCGGGTAGCACGGTGAGGGTTCGCGGCAGCCACTGCGTCAGGAGTTCCTCGACGTGCCGCGGTTCCCACAGTCCCAGCCTGCCGTCGCGTGTGCCGCTGTGGCGGTAGTCCAGCGCGTTCTCGGCGATGAACGGATCGGCGTCCAGTCCCTTCTCCTGGGCCCACTGCTGGAACCGGTCGACGAGCAGTCCGCGCGTGGCCTCGTACGTGTCCTCTTCTTCAGGCCCGAAGAACATGCGCATGGGAAAAGCCGCCCCCGTCTTCCGCTGCTTGCTGCCGTTGCTCCCACGCTAACGGCTGGGCTGCCAGCGAGAGCCCTTTTCCGCCGCACACCGCCATGGCGTTTGGCCGATGCCCACACGGCGTACGGAACTCCCGCCATCGTCCGCACCAACGACAGTGTCGCTTTGCGACTATGCTGCGTTGCCGTGAGTGAGTACCAGTACTACGAGTTCCTGGCTCTGGACCGTCCGCTGACGAGCGAGCAGCTCGAAACGGTGCGGGCGCTGTCCACCCGGGCCCGGATCACGCCGACGAGCTTCGTGAACGAGTACCACTTCGGTGACTTCCGCGGCGAACCGCGACGCCTGATGGAGCGCTTCTACGACGCGCACCTCTACTTCGCCAACTGGGGCACCCGCCGTGTCATGCTCCGGATGCCGTCCGCGCTGCTGCCGTCCAGAACCGTCGAGCCCTACCGCAGTGACGACTCCTTGGAGGTCTGGACCCGTGACGGTCACACCCTGCTGCACCTGTTCCACGATCCTGAGGAGGGCGGTGACTGGGAGGAGAGCGACGAGATTCCCCTCGCCGCGGTCGTCGGCATCCGCGACGAACTCTCCTCGGGCGATCTGCGCCCCCTCTACCTGACCTGGCTGGTCGGACTGGCCGCCTGGGAGCTGTGGGGAGAGGACGAAGAAGAGTTCCAGGTCGAGCAGGAACCCCCGGTCCCGCCCGGTCTGACCCAGCTGACCGGTCCCCAGCGAGCACTGGCCGACTTCCTCAAACTCGACGCCGACCTGCTCGCCGCGGCGGCCGAGGACAGCCCCGTTCCGGACCGCTCACCCGAGACCGATACCGGGCTCTCACAGTGGATCGCGGCCCTGCCCACCGCCGAGAAGGACACGCTGTTGCTGCGCTCTGCCCAGGGCACCGCACCCCGGCTGGGCCCCGAACTACTGGCCCGCTACCGCAAGGCCACTCTCCCGCCCGCGTCAGTCTCCAGTGGACGCCGCAGTGCCGCCGACCTTCTGGACGCCGCCCATACCCTCCGTACGCGGCGCGAGAAACGAGAGGCCGAGGAGCGCGCCGAGGCGGCCGAACGTCATCTGCGTGCGGCCACCGAGAAACACGAGGCTCACCTGGCTGCCTTGGCCGAGGATCCTGAGAAGGTGTGGCGTGACGTCGACCGCCTGGTCGCCGTCAAGAAGCCCGCCGAGTACGACACGGCCGTTGCCCTTCTCACAGACCTACGCGAACTCGCTCAACGGGCTGGAGCTTGTGCTGACTTCGGCCAGCGTGCCGCAACGCTGCGCGAGCGGCATCGCGGAAAACCCGCCCTCATGCGCCGCTTCGACGCGGCGGGCATGCCCGACTCGTGATCGCGGGAGTCCGTCACTCGTTCACCGGGCAGCGCATCTGTTCGGGGACGGCCTATCGGGCTGTTTTCCATACGGCTGTGTGAGGATCCCACCTTCCTTGTGCTGTCCCCTCAAGGAGTGGGTCAAGGAACGGGGAGACGAGATCAAGGGCCTGGTCGAGGGTGAGGGCGGGCAGAATGAGAGCTCGTCCTGCCTCGGCGGCGTAGCCGGATTCCCACAGGCCCCGGTCGGGAACGGAAAACCGAAGAGGGAGCGTCAGGCCTCTGCGTTCGGCCTCGGAACGCAGGGCGTTTCCTTGCGCATCCGCTGGCAGGGGCGCCCGGCTGATGACGGAGACCAGGTCGACCAGGTCCTTGAAACGTGTGGAGGGCCGCCGCTCGGGGCCGTGTCGTTCGAGGATCGCGCACACCTTGTCGGCGATGTGGTCCACCAGAGGGTAGGCGCGGTAACCGGAGCGTTTCAGACCGGGGACGTCGAGGGGAGGCAGGGGAGGGACGTCTTCGGCGACCCCGGTCATGCGGATGTTCTCGGCGACGACGTCCACGTGGAACTTCGTCCACACGGTGGAGCCCAAACGGGAGGTGACGGGTATGCGCACGCCGTTGGCGCCGTCGGAGATGGGTGTTGATCGGCCGGTCTCGAAGCGGAACCAGTCTCCAAGGTCGTGTGTGGCTGCTTCGCGTAGGTCACGTTCGGCTGCCTCACGGCTGGTGCCCCGGTAGATGTCGATGTCGACGGTGCGTCGCACCGCCAGTTCCCGGGCCAAAAGCGCGGTCGCTCCTTTGACGATCCAGTCGTTGTCGACGAGGTAGAGCCGGGCGAGCAGACGGTCGTAGGCGAACTGGCGCTGCAACTCGGGCAGTGGCCATGTGCCGTTGGGTCGTGCCTGCGAACGCAGCCGGTCGGTCAGAGCGCGGCGGAAGGCAGCGGGGGTCTTGTAGGGCAGCGTCATGACAGTGAGGTGTCGGTTTCCGTGTCGGAGATCCGGCTGAGCCAGTGGTCGCGTTCCGGTGCGGCGGCCAGGTCGAGAAGCCAGCGGAGCAGGGCGGGCCCGTCCCCGCGCCGCAGACCGAACCGTCCCGCGTGAGCGGACAGGGCACGGGCCAGCGCCGTGGGATCGTCGTGGCTGGCGCGTAGTGCTTCGGCCGTGATGTGGCCGACCGCCCCGGGGTCCTCACGGGCGGACAGCAGGTCCGAGACGATGCGCCGTGGCCGGGACACCGGAAGACCATCGACTGTGGTCCAGTCGGTGTCCGAGAGAAGGCCACGGCGCAGCCGTAGGTCCGGGCGTCGGGATTGCCTGCGTTCGGGCAGCGTGAACTCATGGATGTCAGCGGGCAGGTGCCCGAGTCCGTAGAGCGAGGCGGCCGAACGGTGGGAGACGACGCCTTCTGCCGGTGTGCGTTCCCAGGCCGGGGTGCTGGGGGCGAGTTGTAGCCATGCGGCACGCAGATCCAGGTGGTCCGGGGGCGGAGCCCCTCTCAGGCGGTAGACGCCGTGGGCCACACGTTCGACGGTGGCCCCGTCCGAGGCGTGGCGGGCGAGTGTGCTCCAGGCCATCCCGGTGGCCTCGGCCTGGCGGCGGGTGAACAGCCCCCACTGCTCTTCCGCGAGGTCGGCGAGTGAAGCCATGGTGTTCGAGCGCGGCATGTCTGCATTCTATAGCCCATTCGCTACGCATCGAAGTAACTACCCTCTATTAACTCTGCAAAGGTGCCAGTAGCGCTATACAACGAAGTCCTGCCTTGTTGTCACTGGCCGGTCGACGTCCGCTGTTGATCGTGAAGCCGAAGCAGGTCCAGTCCACACGGGCGTCTCCCCCCACCGGACGACTTTTCACGTGGGACCTATCGCCATACGGCGTCATAGATGGCCGTTTGCTCCGTCTGGAGTTTGATGACCCGCAGGGAAGGGACACACCGTAGTGCTTCAGGACGGACACGGCCAAGGTGAGTTGAACACGTGGATCGAGCACGGCCGCCGAAAAGGCAGGCGCAGGCGCCGCAGCGAGCACCCGCACGGGTTGCGGTTCGCCTTCTACGGCCGCACCTCCACGACGCGTTTCCAGGACCAGCAGTCCTCACGCGGATGGCAACGCGAGGCGGCCGAGGCGGTGATCGCCGACCACGGCGCGATCGTGGCGGAGTTCTTCGACGCCGGGTGTTCGCGGCAGGTGCCGTGGCATCAGCGCCCCAAGGCATCGGCGCTGCTGGCGGCCGCCAACAGCAGCGAGCGACCGTTCAACGCCATCGTGGTCGGCGAGTACGAGCGGGCGTTCGTGGGTGAGCAGTTCGAGCACGTCGTGACGGAACTGGGGCAGCACGGGATAAAGGTGTGGTTACCCGAGGCCGGGGGACCGGTTGATCTGGATGATCCAACGCATCACGTGCTGATGACGGTGCTGGGCGCCCAGTCGCAGCGCGAGGTCCTGCGCAGCCGGTACCGGGTACTGATCGCGATGCGGGCCCAGACACGTGAGCAGGGACGCTACCTGGGCGGGCGCCCGCCCTATGGGTACCGGCTCGTGGACGCCGGGGCGCACCCCAACCGTGCCCACGCCGCATGGGGGCGCCGCCTGCAGCGTTTGGACCCCGATGCGGCGACCGCTCCGCACGTGCGGTGGATCTTTGCTGAGCGGCTTGCCGGGCGGAGCATGGCCGGGATCGCCCGGCGACTCAACGAGCAGGGTGTGGACTGCCCGTCGGGCGCGGACCGAGAGCGCAACCCGCACCGGTCGGGGCAGGCGTGGACGGTGCAGACCGTGGCCGCGATCCTGAACAACCCCCGCTACACCGGCCGCCAGGTCTGGCAGCGGAATCCGGGAGCTCGCTCCGCCCGCGCCTCTGGTTCGGGCAGTCCTTCAGTTCAGGATCAGGGGCGGGAGTGGGCGGTCTCGAAGGAGGTCGCGCATCCGGCGCTGGTCAGCGAGAAGGACTTCGTCGCGGTCCAAGCGGTACGCGCGAGCCGTCCGACCAAGGACGGGCGTGTCCGCGAGTACCTGTGCACCGGTCTGCTGGTGTGCCGAACGTGCGGTCGGCGGATGGACGCGCACTGGGTCAATGACCGGCCGGGGTACCGGTGCCGCCACGGCCACAACAGCTCCCGCCCGCGCGGATCCACCCGGATGAAGAGCCTCTATGTCCGTGAGGACCGGGCGATGGCCGCGCTCGCGGCATGGTTCCCCGACAGCGGCCCACTCGATATCCTCCGACGTTTACGCAGGGACAATCTCGTAGTCCTGTGTGCCCCGGGGGAGCAGACGGTCGTACGGGCGGAAGACACCGAAGGCCCAACCCAGAGCAACTTCGTAGAGTCACTTGGATCGGGCCCACACCCCGCCATGGGGTAATTCTGTGTCCGAGGGGGGACTTGAACCCCCACAGCCTTAACGGCCACTAGCACCTCAAGCTAGCGCGTCTACCTATTCCGCCACCCGGACTGGGCGTGCTCGGCGCTCCCGCGCCGGACACGTCAACCATAGCAAAGGTCGAACACCACACGGACCATGTTTTCCGCCGGTGGAAGACATGGCAGGGTCGGTGGAACAGTAGGGCGACAAGGTGCGGCTGGACGGGAGCGTCAGATGGCGGAGCCAGGCAGGGAACTGAGCGCGGCCGAGGTCGAGGTGGTCGACCTGTGCCGGGAGCTCATCGAGTTCGACACCTCCAACTACGGCGACCACTCGGGTCCCGGGGAGCGCAAGGCGGCCGAGTACGTGGCGGCCAAGCTCGACGAGGTCGGCGTCGAGTCGAGGATCTACGAGAAGCACCCGGGGCGCAGCAACGTCGTGGCCCGGATCACGGGGGAGGACTCCAGCCGTCCCCCGCTGCTCATCCACGGCCACCTCGACGTCGTCCCGGCGGCCCCGGAGGACTGGACCCACCACCCCTTCGCGGGCGAGATCGCCGACGACTGCGTGTGGGGCCGCGGCGCGGTCGACATGAAGGACATGAACGCGATGGTCCTGGCGATGCTGCGCCAGCGCCTGCGCGAGGGCCGCCGCCCCCCGCGCGACATCGTGCTGGCCTTCCTCGCCGACGAGGAGGCCGGGGGCACCTGGGGCGCCCAGTACCTCGTCGCCGAGCACCCCGAACTGTTCGCCGACTGCGACTCGGCGATCAGCGAGGTCGGCGGCTTCTCGTTCACGGTGAAGGAGAACCGGCGCCTCTACCTCATCGAGACGGCCGAGAAGGGCATCGCCTGGATGAAGCTGACCGCGCGTGGTACTGCCGGGCACGGTTCGATGGTCAACACCGACAACGCCGTCACCGAGTTGGCGACGGCCGTCGCCAGGCTGGGCGAGCACCGGTTCCCCGTGCAGCTCACCCCGACCGTGCGGACCTTCCTGGAGGAGATCTGCGAGGAGTTCGGCATCCCCTTCGACGAGCGGGACGTCGACGCCACGGTCGCCCGCCTGGGCCCCATCGCGCGGATGATCGGCGCCACCCTGCGCAACACCCTCAACCCCACGGTCCTGGGCGGCGGCTACAAGGCCAACGTCATTCCGGGCGAGGCCACCGCCCAGGTGGACGGCCGCTTCCTGCCGGGCACCGAGGACGCGTACTTCGCCGAGATCGACCGGCTGCTGGGTCCCAAGGTCAGCCGCGAGTTCATCCACCACCTGCCCGCCGTGGAGACCTCCTTCGACGGCGGTCTGGTCAGCGCCATGTCGGAGTCCCTGCTGGCCGAGGACCCCGGTGCCAAGGCCGTCCCCTACTGCCTCTCCGGGGGGACGGACGCCAAGAGCTTCTCCCGCCTCGGGGTGCGCAACTACGGTTTCGCCCCCCTCCAGCTGCCCCCGGAACTGGACTTCGCGGGCATGTTCCACGGGGTGGACGAGCGCGTCCCGGTCGAGGGCCTCCGGTTCGGGGTCCGCGTCCTGGACCGTTTCGTCGGGTTGAGCTGACCCCGGGCGCTTTGCGTCGTCCCCTCAGCCGGACCGCGCCGAGAACTTTTTCGGCGCGGTTCGCAATCCGGCCTCCCGTCACCGAACGTGATGTTAGTGTTGCTGTGAGTTCGACGGTGCTCGGCTCCCCGTCCGCCTTCGCGGACGCGGAACGGCACCGACGTGTGACCGTGGCGGGACCACCGCACGGGACCGTCCAGTAGCAGCGAAACGGGGGGCATCCATGGTGCTCGCGGGCAAGGAGTGGCTGGTCTCCAGTCGCGCTGCCCGCATCGCCCTGAGCCCCTGCGCCCGGCTGCTGCTCCTGTCCGGCATCGTCGCCGTCGCATGGCTGGCCGGGGGGATCGGTGTCGCCCACGGCGAGACCGCCCCCGAGTCCGGTGGCCTGGTCGACCGCGTGCTGGAGGTCGGCGACGAGGCCGGACGCACAGGACAGGCCGCCGCCGAGGAGATCCGCGGCGCCCGCCTCTCCGACGCCACGGTCCGAGCCGCGTCGGCCACGGAGTCGCTCACCGACACCGTGGTGCCCCAGACGGCCGCTCTTCCCGCCGACACCCTGCACGGGACCGGCGTGACCGCGGCCCTGGAGCGGACCAGGACCGGATCCGCCGCCAACAGGGCGGTCGAGGACACCACCCGGGCCGTCGACGAGACCGCGCGCGGCGCGGGCGACCTCGTCGGGGGCCTCGCCCGCACGGGCCACGACATGGTGGAGTCCACCGACCGCTCGCTGCGTGACAGCAGCCTCGTGGGCACGGTCTCCGAGGGGCTCGCCGAGTCCACCCGGGCCGTCCAGGACCGGATCGGCGGCTCCGCGGGCACCGCGGCGCCGCTCGGCCTGCCCGTCCTCGGCGGCGCCGACGAACTCTCCCCGAGCGCGTCCGCGCCCAAGCGCTCCGCGTCCGACGAGGACGACGGTTCCGACGCCGAACGCGACGGGGACCGCACCGGTGCGGTGACGGCCGTCCACGCTCCCGTGGACCCGTCCGTCTGGCACCGGGTCGCCGACGAGGGCGCCGACCGGGCGCCGACCGACGACGACCCCGGTGAGCGCATCCGCCTCATCGCGGGCGGCGGGTACCACCAGGCCGGAGCGGACGCCACCGGCGCCGCGGCTCCGTCCTTCCCCGCGCCCGGTGCCGCCGGGTTCCTGACGGCCCGAGCCGACCACCTGGCTCCCCGGGCCCAGCGGGTCGCCCTTCCCGGCGACCCCACCCTGGTCGTCCGCGACGCCGCGGACGACCCCTCCTTCGCTCCCGACTAGCCGCGTCTTCCACGACCGCGGCCGGTCCGTGCGCTCCTCTGCGCGCAGCCGCCTCGCCGACTCCGGCGGGCGTGCCTTCTCCCCGGCTTTCCGGAGCACGAAGCTCTCCGTCCGCGGTCCACGAGCAGCTGGCCGATCTTTCTCGTTGACCAAAGGACACGCGATGACCTACGACACGCACGCCCGTATCGCCGCACTGGTGGCCGCGGGGTTCTTCACCGCCGCCGGTGCCGGAGTCGCCTACGCGGACACCACGACCAGCGGTAACGGCTCCATCCTCGGCGGTAACCAGATCGTGGCCGACCTGGACGTCCCCGTCAACGCCTGCGGTAACGCGATCGCCGTCCTCGGCCTCGCGGGTGCCCAGTGCACCGACAGTGGGGCCGTGGTGGAGGACGACAGCTCCACCTGGACGCCCGAGAAGCCGGAGAAGCCCGAGACCCCCGACGAGCCTGAGAAGGAGACCCCGGAGGAGCCCGAGAACCCCGAGAAGCCGGGGAAGCCCGGCTACGGGGAGGAGCCCGGTGACGGCGGCGGCCACGACGACGGTGGCCACGACGACGGCTACGGCGACGGTGGCCACGACGGCGGTCACGACGGCGGCGGTCACGACGGCGGTGGCCACGACGACGGCTACGGCGACGGTGGCCACGGCGGCGGCAACGGCGGTGGCGACCACGGTGGCGGTGGCGGTAACGGCGGTGACAACGGCGGCGGTGGCGGTACGCCGGAGGAGCCCGTCTCCCCGCCCGTCACGGACGAGGAGCCCCCGGCCCCCGGCCCGGAGCTCGCCCAGACCGGCACCGACGGCAGCGCCCTGAGCGGTCTGCTCGCCAGCGCCGCCGCCGCGATCGCCGCGGGCGCCGGACTGCTCCTGTTCGGCAGGCGCCGCGCCCGCGCCTGACCCCGGCCTCCCGGGCCGTTCGCGGCCCGGGGGCTGACGCGAGTCCCGTAGCACCGGCCAAGGCCATGTGCGCGGGGTTCACGTCAGCCGCCGCCCTCCGGGGCGGGGCTGATGGACGGGGTGCGCGCGTCCGGCCGCAACCAGCGGAGCGGGACCGCGGCGCACTCTCCCAGCACCGGTCGCACGCATCTCCCAGGTGCGAGGCGGACCGGACGATCCCCGGCCTTGGCCGAAGGCCCGCACCCCACCCAGGGGCGTGGAACGGCCTGTGGCCCGAGCACACACCTTCTCATCGACATGTTTGAAAGGACCTCCCACATGCGTAAGTGGGTCAGCACATCCGCGAAGTCGGTGCTCCTGACGGCGGGCTTCGTCGCGCTGGGCAGCGGCGTGGCCTTCGCGGACAGTGAGGCCGCCACGAGCGGCAACGGCTCCCTGCTGGGCGGCAACCAGGCGGTCGTGAACGGGGACATCCCCGTGAACGTCTCCGGCAACGCGGTCGGCGCCGTCCTGGGCACGGCCGGCGCCAGCAGCACCGACACCGGCGCGGCCGTGGTCGACCACCAGCACGGCCCCGACGCGGCCACGTCGGGCAACGGCTCCGCGGTCGGCGGCAACCAGCTGGTCGTGGACGGCGAGATCCCCGTGAACGTCTCGGGCAACGCCATCGCCGCCGTGGCCGGGATCGCCGGCGCCAGCACGACCGACACGGGCGCCGCGGTGGTCGAGCACCACCACGGCCACCGTCACCACCACCACGGCCCCGACGCCGCCACGAGCGGCAACGGCTCGCTGCTGGGCGGCAACCAGGCCGTGGTCGACCTGGACGTGCCGGTCAACGTCGCGGGCAACGCGATCAGCGCGGTCGGCGGCGTGGCCGGCGCCGCGGCCACCGACACCGGCGCCCTGGTGCACGAAGGCCACGGCCACGGGCACCGCGAGCACCACTCCGCGCCCGCCGAGTACACGGCCATGGACCTGGTGAACGAGGCCGCCAAGAACGCCACCATCCTGCCGTTGCCGGACACCTCCGGCGTGGACACGGGCGTGCTGCGCCAGTCGGCGCCCCGTGAGCACCAGTCGGCCCCGCGCGAGCACCAGTCCGTCGCGACCTCGGGCAACGGCTCGCTGGTGGGCGGCAACCAGGCCGTGGTCGACCTGGACGTGCCGGTCAACGTCGCGGGCAACGCCATCGGCGCGGTCGGCGGCGTGGCCGGCGCGGCCTCCACCGACACCGGCGCCCTGGTGCTGGAGGAGGAGGAGCACGTCGTCACGTCGGGCAACGGCTCCGCGGTCGGCGGCAACCAGCTGGTCGCGGACGGCGAGGTCCCGGTCAACGTCTCCGGCAACGCCATCGCGGCGGTCGCGAGCCTGGCCGGCGCCAGCAGCACCGACGACGGCGCCGCGGTCGTGCACCAGAGCGCCCCCGAGGCCCAGCCCAGCGCCCTGGGCTCCCTGCCCCTGGTGGAGGAGCTGCCCGAGGTTCCGGTCTCGGACATGCTGCCCGTCAACTACGAGGTGAGCGAGACCGCCCGTCAGGCCGTGGAGCAGCACGCTCCCGAGCACGCCGACGAGCTGCCCGAGTCCGCCCCCGTGGGCGTGGCCGACCCGGTCAACGAGCTGCTCGGCGCAGCGGGCGTGGGCCTGTAACGACAGAACAGGGGATCGTGCCCGCGGCCGCGCGGGTCTGAGGGAGTACGGCGTCCCGTTCCGTGAGGAACGCGGTGGACTGCGGGGTGCCGTATCCCACAGGGCGGCGTCGGACACGGAGCGCGATCCCGGACCGGCACCTTGAGTGCCGTACGCGTCGACGGGCCACGACGACCCGCCTCCGCACTCCCGTTCCGTGAGGAACGCGGTGGACTGCGGGAGCGCGGAGGAGCTGGCCGTCAGCCCGTGACGTGAGCCGAGTCCTCCCGGGAATATCCGGGAGGACTCGCCGCATTCTGGGGAAAGCAGACACTCGGTCACCACCAAGTGTGACCGAAGTCACTCGCGGGAGTCGTTATGGGTGCTCGTCAGAGGCAGTGATGGCCAACCGGCCCACGTTGCCGGGGCGGCTCACGTACGCTACGGACCGGTACCGGTTCGGGAAGCGCTTATTCTGCGGGTGCCGGTGGGCGTGGGCCGGGTGTCCACCCAGAGCGACGGGACCCTCACCCACGGAGGGTGGAGTCCCTCCCGTCCACCGACGGGGGGAGCGCCTGGAGTTTCGGTTACTGTCGGTTCCCAGGGGCTTCCGACAGACCGCGGCCGGAAAGATCACGTAGGGCTAGACGTAGGGGAAGAGCGTGCCACCCACGAAGGGCAGCGCCGGCAAGAACGGCTCGAAGGACAGCGGACGACAGGGGGCGGGCACCGCCCTCGTCATCGTCGAGTCACCGGCCAAGGCGAAGACCATCGCCGGTTATCTGGGGCGCGGCTACGTCGTGGAGTCCAGCATCGGCCACATCCGCGACATGCCCAACAAGGCCGCCGAGATCCCCGCCAAGTACAAGGGGCAGGCCTGGGCGCGGCTCGGGGTGGACGTCGACGGCGACTTCGAGCCGCTCTACGTGGTCAACACCGACAAGAAGGCGCACGTCAAGAAGCTCAAGGAGCTCATGGCCGACGCCGACGAACTCCTCCTCGCCACGGATGAGGACCGCGAGGGCGAGGCGATCGCCTGGCACCTGCTGGAGGAGCTCAAGCCCCGCATCCCCGTCCGCCGCATGGTGTTCAACGAGATCACCAAGGACGCCATCCAGCGCGCGGCCCTCAACACCCGCGACCTCAACACCCGCCTGGTCAACGCACAGGAGACCCGGCGCATCCTGGACCGCCTCTACGGCTACGAGGTCTCCCCCGTGCTGTGGAAGAAGGTCATGCCCAAGCTCTCGGCGGGCCGCGTGCAGTCCGTGGCCACCCGGCTGGTGGTCGAGCGCGAACGCGAGCGCATGGCGTTCACCTCCGCCGAGTACTGGGACCTCAAGGCCCTGTTCGACGCCACCGAGGCCGGTGTCGCCGAAGGCCCCGCCACCTTCCCCGCCGCCCTCGTCTCCGTGGACGGCACCCGCGTCGCCGCGGGCCGCGACTTCACCCCGCAGGGCACGCTGCGCTCGGACCGCCCCGTCCGCCAGTTGGACGAGGCCGCGGCGCGCGGCCTCGCCGAGCGCCTGGCCGGCGCCGGGTTCTCGGTCTCGGCGGTGGAGCGCAAGCCCTACCGCCGCTCGCCCTACGCGCCGTTCCGCACCACCACCCTCCAGCAGGAGGCGTCCCGCAAGCTCGGCCTGTCGGCCAAGCAGACCATGCAGGTCGCCCAGCGGCTGTACGAGAACGGCTACATCACCTACATGCGCACCGACAGCACCACGCTGTCGGAGAGCGCGGTCAAGGCCGCCCGCTCCCAGGTGCGCAGCCTCTACGGCGGCGACTACCTGCCCGACAAGCCGCGTGTGTACGCCAAGAAGGTCAAGAACGCCCAGGAGGCGCACGAGGCGATCCGCCCGTCCGGCGACACCTTCCGCACGCCTGCCCAGACCGGCCTGTCCGGTCCCGAGTTCCGGCTCTACGAGCTGGTCTGGAAGCGCACCGTCGCCTCACAGATGAAGGACGCGGTCGGCGAGTCCGTCACCGTGCGCATCGAGGGCACCTCCTCCGACGGCGAGGTCGCCGAGTTCAGCGCGACCGGCAAGATCATCACCTTCCACGGGTTCCTCAAGGCCTACGTGGAGGGATCCGACGACCCGGCCGCCGACCTGGACGACCGCGAGCGCCGCCTGCCCGCGATGTCCGAGGGCGACCCGCTCAAGGCCCAGAACCTGGAGGCCGAGGGGCACAGCACCAGGCCGCCCGCGCGCTACACCGAGGCCACCCTGGTCAAGGAGCTGGAGGAGCGCGAGATCGGCCGCCCCTCCACCTACGCCTCGATCATCGGCACCATCCTGGACCGCGGCTACGTGTTCAAGAAGGGCACGGCGCTGGTGCCGTCCTTCCTGGCCTTCGCCGTGGTGCAGCTGCTGGAGCGCCACTTCGGCAGCCTGGTGGACTACGAGTTCACCGCGCGCCTGGAGGACGTGCTCGACGACATCGCCCGGGGCGAGGCCGAGAGCCTGCCGTGGCTGCGCCGCTTCTACTTCGGCGGCGAGGACACCGAGGGCCAGCGGGAGACCGGGCTCAAGGAACTGGTCAGCGACAACCTCTCCGACATCGACCCCAAGGAGATCAGCTCCCTGCCGCTGCCCGGCACCGACATCGTGCTGCGGGTGGGGCGCTACGGTCCCTACCTGGACCGGGACGGCGTGCGGGTGAACGTGCCCGAGGACCTGGCGCCGGACGAGCTGACCAAGGACAAGGCCGAGGAGCTGTTCGCCCAGCCCAGCGGCGACCGCGAGCTGGGCACCGACCCCGAGACCGGCCGCGTCGTCGTGGCCAAGACCGGGCGGTTCGGCCCCTACGTCACCGAGGTGGTCGAGGAGCCGCAGGAGGCCGAGGAGGGCAAGAAGACCAGGGCCAGAGCCAAGGTCAAGCCGCGCACCAGCTCGCTGCTCAAGTCGATGAGCCTGGACACCGTCACCCTGGAGGACGCGCTGCGCCTGCTGTCGCTGCCGCGCGTGGTCGGCCAGATCGACGGCGAGGACGTCACCGCGCAGAACGGCCGCTTCGGCCCCTACATCAAGAAGGGCACCGACAGCCGCTCCCTGGAGACCGAGGAGCAGATGTTCACGGTCACCCTGGAGCAGGCCGCGGCGCTGTTCGCCCAGCCCAAGCAGCGCGGCCGCCGCGCCGCCGCCCCGCCGCTGCGCGAGCTGGGGGAGGACCCGGCCTCGGGCGCCAAGATGGTGATCAAGGACGGCCGGTTCGGCCCCTACGTCACCGACGGGGAGGTCAACGCCTCCCTGCGCAAGGGCGACGAGGTGGAGTCGATCACCGACCAGCGGGCCGCCGAACTGCTGGCCGAGCGCCGGGCCAAGGCGCCCGCCAAGAAGAAGCCCGTGGCCAAGAAGCCCGCCGCGAAGAAGGCCCCCGCCAAGAAGACGGGCACGACGGCCAAGAAGGCGTCCACCTCCACGACGGCCGCCAAGAAGTCCCCGGCCAGGAGGGCCGGCGCCTCCGACCCCGCCCCCGAGGAGTGAGAACCCGGGGGAGCAGGGCACGGGCGTGAGGCGCGGGAAGTAGGACGTGGGGGCGTGCGGCGCGGGGAGTAGGGCGCGGGCGGTGGGTGACGGGCCGGAATTCGTCTCCCGGACCCCCGTACGCGTAGGCTCACCCGGACACCTCCCGACGGGGGTGGCCGGGTGGGTACTCTTCTCCGTGTTCACCCCGGGTGGGCGCACTCTCACCCCTGTGCGGGAGCAGCCTTCCGTACTACGCTTGGCAGGACTGACGGGGGCGCAGAAACGTGCGCGATCCCCGGAGGTATCCACCGAATCTGAGGCGGACCCGTGATCCGTCGTTCCCTCTCCCCCTCACCGATAATCTTGAGCGCTATGAGCAGATCTGCATCCCTGGGAGCGCCGGCCGAGGCGCGCAACGTTCTTGCGATCACACCCTTCCGAAGGCTGTGGATCTCTCTCTCCCTCTCCAGCCTGGGCGACTGGCTCAGCCTGCTGGCACTGGTGTCCCTGGCGACCGTCTTCACCGCCGGCGGATCCCAGCTCGTCCAGTACCTGGCCGTCAGCGGCGTCGTGGCGATCAAGCTCGCCCCGTCGATCCTGCTCAGCCCCCTGGCCGGGGCGGTCGCCGACCGCCTCGACCGCAAGTGGACGATGGTGGTCGGCGACGTCCTGCGCGCCCTGCTGTACGTCTCCATCCCCCTCGTGGGCCTCCTCTTTCCCGGCTTCGCCCTGGAGTGGCTGCTCATCGCCACCCTCCTGGCCGAGGTCGTCGCCCTGTTCTGGGCCCCGGCCAAGGACGCCACGATCCCCAACCTGGTGCCCCGCAAGCTGCTGGGGCAGGCCAACCGGCTGAGCCTGCTCACCACCTATGGCACCGCGCCCGTGGCCGCCCTGCTGTTCGCCGCGCTCGCCTCGGTGAGCAACGTGCTCGGCGCGCTCCTGCCCTCCATGGCCAGCCCCGAGGCCGACGTCGCCCTCTACCTCAACGGCCTCACCTTCGTCGTCGCGGCGATCGTCGTCGCCGGGCTGCCGATCCCCAGGCACAAGCCCTCCAAGGACGCCGAGAGCGACACCCGCGACAGCGGCATCCTGCGCGCGGTGGCGACCGGTCGGCGCCACACGGGCGGCACGCCGCGCGTGCGCGGCCTGGTCCTGGGCATGCTCGGCGTCCTCGCCGCCGGAGGAGCGGTCATCGGCGTCGGCCGCGTGCACGTCGAGGGCCTGGGCGCGGGCAACGCCGGTTTCGGCGTGGTCTTCGCTGCGGTCTTCGCGGGCATGGCCCTGGGCATGCTCGCCGGGCCGCGAGTCCTCAAGCAGTTCAGCCGCAGCCGCCTGTTCGGCCTGAGCATCGCCCTCGCCGGGCTGGCCCTGCTGTTCGCCGGGGCCGTCGCCGACATGGTGCTCACCGCCGTGCTCACCGCGCTGCTCGGCGTGGGCGCGGGCATCGCCTGGGTGATCGGCCTGGCCGTGTTCGACCGCGAGGTGGAGGACGAGCACCGGGACAGCGCCTTCGCCTTCCTGCACGGCGCCGCCCGCATCGCCCTGGCCGGCGCCGCGGTGCTCGCGCCGCTGGCCGCCGGGCTCATCGGCAGCTACGAGATCCCGGTCGGCCCCCTGACCTACGACCTACGCGGCAGCGGCGTCGTCCTCATGGTCTCCGGTCTGCTCGCCCTGGTCGTGGCGCTGGTCTGCTACCGGCAGATGAACCGCCGGGACGACCCCGAGGCCGGTCCCGGCCTGCTCCCGGAGCTGTTCGCGGCGCTGCGCGGCGTCGCGATCGCGCCGGAGGAGGACGAGGAGTCCAAGCCCGCGGGCGCGTTCATCGTCGTCGAGGGCGGCGAGGGCGCGGGCAAGTCCACCCAGGTGCGCGAGCTGACGGTGTGGCTGCGCGACCAGGGGTTCGAGGTGGTCGGCACACGCCAGCCGGGCGCGACCAAGCTCGGCATGCGCCTGCGCGGCCTGCTCCTGGACCGGGAGAACTCGCACATCACCCCGCGCGCCGAGGTGCTGCTCTACGCGGCCGACAAGGCCGACCACGTCCAGCAGGAGATCCTGCCCGCGCTGCGGCGCGGCGCGGTCGTCATCAGCGACCGCTACGTGGACTCCCTGCTGGCCTACCAGGGTTCGGGCCGCGACCTGTCCCCGGACGAGATCCGCCGCATCAGCGACTGGGCCACCCAGGGCCTGGTCCCGGACCTGACGGTGCTGCTCGACGTGCGGCCCGAGGACGGCCTGTCCCGCCTGGGCGGTCCGGCCGACCGGATCGAGGGCGAGTCGGCGGAGTTCCACGACCGGGTCCGCCGGGGCTTCCTGGAGCTGGCCCGGGCCGCGCCGGAGCGCTACCTGGTGCTCGACGCCCGCGAGCCGCAGGACAGGACCACCCGCGAGATCCAGCGCCGGGTGCGTTCCCTGCTGCCCGACCCGGTCCCGAGCAGCTCCGAGGCCGTCACCGGCATGATTCCGGTGATCAGGAACGACGAGGTCGGACAGGGCTGAGGACCGGACGACCGGATCGGCGGCGACCGGGCCGTCCGGCACACGTGGAGGGCTCCCTCCCCGCGCTCGCGGGAGGGAGCCCTCGTTCGTGTTCCCGGCGTCCGGGCCGAGCGGCCCCGGCCCCGGCTCAGGCGTCGGGGGTGATCAGCTCCTCGAAGGTGACCGGGCCGACCTCGCCGTCGATGGTGATCCCGGCACCCTTCTGGAAGGCCCGGACAGCGGCCAGGGTCGCCGGGCCGAAGATCCCGTCCAGGACGAGGTCGTGGCCGTGGCCGGAGATCAGCGCCTCCTGGACGGCCTTGACCCTGGTTCCTCCGTCGCCCTGGCGCACGACGCCGAGGTCGCGGGTCAGCTGCTTCCAGGTGGCGGCGTCGACCCTGCCGTTGCGCTCCAGACTCCTGGCGCGCTGGTAGGCGACGACCACCTCGACCAGGCCGCAGTCGAACTCGTCGCCGACCTCCTCACGGCCGTAGTAACCGAGGTCGTGGAGCAGGAAGCTGACGACGGCGACCCTCCAGTCCCGCTGCCCCTCCGTCAGCTCGGGCCATCCGGCGGCCGTCGGCGTGTTCTTCTCGTGCGTGCTCGACATGTGTTTTCCCTCCGTGGTGTCCTCCGCGTGCGACCGTGTCGCCGGTCACATGGAAGAGGATCTCCGGGAGGCCCGCGGAGTTCGGGGGAATACACTTCCTGGCCTCATGCGGACACCTGGCTGACCTGCGACAACCCGACCGTCCCTCTGGCGTCCGCGCCGATCGGGGCACTCCTCGGGGAGGTGGGTGGGCGGCTGTGCGACGGGGGAGGCGCATGGGTCATGACTGAGAACAGCGACCGGAGCGCGACGGGGTGCGGGCGGGGTGCGGGCGGGGAGGGGCGCGCGGGCGGGGAAGACCGGCCTGTGGACAACGGCCCGGACGTCGGCGCCGACTCCTATCCTGAAGACCGGACACCAGCGGTGGGAGGGAAGCATGACGGTCTTCGACGACCTCATCGGCCAGCGGTCCACGGTGGGCCAGCTCCAGCGGGCCGTCGCCGGGGCCGCCGACCTCGTCTCCGGCGGACGGGGCACGGGGATGACCCACGCCTGGCTGTTCACCGGGCCGCCCGGTTCGGGCCGCTCGGAGGCCGCCCGGGCCTTCGCAGCCGCCCTCCAGTGTCCGGACGGCGGCTGCGGGCACTGCGCCTCCTGCCACCAGACCCTCACCGGGACCCACCCCGACATGCTGTACGTGCGGCCCAGCGGGCTGAGCTTCGGCGTGGCGGCCACCCGCGACCTCGTGCTGCGCGCGGGCTCCAAGCCCTCCGGCGGGCGGTTCCGGATCGTGCTGTTCGAGGACGCCGACCGCGCCACCGAGGCCGCCTCCAACGCCCTGCTCAAGGCGGTGGAGGAGCCCTCGCCGCGCACCGTGTGGCTGCTGTGCACTCCCACCCCCGACGACCTCCTCGTCACCATCCGCTCCCGCTGTCGCATGGTCACCCTGGCCACACCCGGTACCCGGGAGTTGGTGGACGCCCTCGTCCAGCGCGACGGGATCGACGCCGAGACCGCCCGCGCCGCCGCGGCCGCCGCCTCCGGGCGGATCGACCGGGCCCGGCAGCTGGCCACCGATCCCGAGGCGCGCAGACGCCGGGAGGAGGTGCTGTCCATCCCCGCCCGGCTCGACGGACTCGGCGCGTGCGTCACCTCCGCCGCCCGGCTCTACGAGATCGCGGAGGAGGAGTCCAAGGCCCTCACCACGGCGCTCGACGAGAAGGAGAGGGAGGAGCTGCGGGCCGCGTTCGGCGAGGGCTCCACGGGCAAGGGCGTGGCCAAGGCGATGCGCGGTTCCGCGGGAGCGATGAAGGACCTGGAGGAGCGGCAGAAGCGCCGCGCCACCCGGATCAAGCGCGACTCCTACGACCGAGCCCTGCTCGACCTGGTCGCGTTCTACCGGGACGCGCTCACCCTCCAGCTGGGCGCGAGGGTGGAGCTGTCCACGGCCGAGCGCTCCGGCGACCTGGAGCGCATCGCCCGCTCCAGCACCCCGGAGTCCACGCTGCGCAGGATCGACGCCATCATGGAGTGCCGTGAGCGCATCGCCGCGAACGTGCACCCCCAGATCGCGATGGAGGCTATGACCTCCGCCCTCCTGGCCGGGTAGGGAGACTCCCCGCGGTCACGTGCCGCGGACCCACCAGGCACGCGGGGCTTACCTCTGCGGCGGAGTCTCCCCGCGGGCACGGGCCGTGGGGCCTCGCCCCCCCGATCTCCCCGAGTACGGACCAGCCGCCCGGATCGCCGTCCCGACGATCTCGTGGAAGGCGCGGTCTCCCCGTGCGGAGACCCGCCGCGGGGCGGTGCGGCGGCGCCGGGGCCCGGGCGGCGGACCCCGCGCGACGGTGGGAGGAAACGGGACACCGTGCCCGGCCGGGGACGGAGAACGCGCGTTGGGTCGGTGCGGGCCGCGCCGGTCGTGGAGAATGGGTCGGCGCCGACGACACGTCGGTCGCGGTCGGACGTGACGAGAGGGCGGGACACCGTTGGCGACGAGGGTTCGGGGACCGTGGGCGGCCGTGCTCGCAGGGTCCGTGCTGCTGGTGACGGCGTGCACGGCGCAGGACGACCAGCAGAGGGAGGGGAGTGTCGTGCCCGGGCTCTCGGAGGACCTGGCGGCCTTCGCCGACCAGGAGCTGGCCTGGGGCGAGTGCGAGAGCGGAGCACCCGGCACCGAGTGCGCCACCTACGAGGTGCCCCTCGACTACGAGGACCCGGACGGCGAGCGCATCGAGATCGCGGTCAAGCGCTTCCCCTCCGAGGGCGGTGACGTCCTCGGCTCCCTGCTCGTCAACCCCGGCGGGCCCGGTGGCTCCGGGTACGACTTCGTGGACTACGCCTCCTCCACGGTCAGCGACACGGTGCGCGAGAGGTTCGACGTGGTCGGGTTCGACCCGCGCGGCGTCGGCCGCAGCTCACCGCTGACCTGCCTGGACGCCGAGGGCGTCGACGAGTTCCTCGGCGGGGTGGACAGCGTCGAGGGCGACGGCGACATGTCCGAGGTCTCCGAGGCCGAGCTGGCCGAGCTGGAGGAGGACAGCCGCGGCTTCGTCGAGGCCTGCCAGGCCAACCACCCCGAACTGATGCTGCACGTGGGCACCGCCGACGTCGTCCGCGACATGGACCTGCTGCGCGCACTGCTCGGCGACGAGAAGCTCACCTACCTGGGCGCCTCCTACGGCACCAGCATCGGCGCCCACTACGCCGAGCAGTTCCCCGACCGGGTCCGCGCCCTGGTGCTCGACGGCGCCGTGGACCCCAGCCAGGGACAGCTCGACCTCAGCGTGCAGCAGGCGACCGGGTTCGAGACCGCGCTGCGGGCCTTCGTGGAGGACTGCCTGGGCCGGTCGGACTGCCCGCTCGGCGGCCCCGGAGACAGCGTGGACGACGGCATCGGCGCGCTGACCGCCTTCCTGGCGGACACCGCCGAGAACCCCCTGTCCAACCGCATGGACGACCGCGAGGTCAACCGGGCCCGCGCCGAGCTGGGCGTGCTCGCCGCGCTCTACACCGAGGACTGGTGGCCGCGCGTGCGCGAGGCCCTCACCGCCGGCACGGAGGGCGACGGAACCCTCCTGCTCCAGCTCGCCGACGACCTCTACAGCCGCGGTGACACGGGCGCCTACGTCAACTCCACGGCCGCGCTCATCGCGGTGAACTGCTCCGACTCGCCCAGCCCGCGCGACGTGGAGGCCTACGCCGAGGCCGCGGCCCAGGCCGGTGAGGAGTCGCCGATCTTCGGCCCCGGCCTGGCGTGGGGCGCCCTGCCCTGCGCGTACTGGCCGGAGGAGGCGGTCGACCCGCACACCGAGCTGGACGGGGAGGGCGCCGCCCCCGTCATGGTGCTGGGCACCACCCGGGACTCGGCCACCCCGTACGCGTGGTCCGAGGCGCTCGCGGAGCAGCTCGACTCGGGCTTCCTGGTGACCCGCGATGGCGACGGCCACACCGGCTACCGGATGGGTGACCAGTGCATCGACGAGATCGTGGACGCCTACCTGGTCGACCTCACCGTGCCCGAGGACGGCATGGCCTGCGCCTGACGCGGACGGCCGGGTGAGGGGGCTCGGGTTGTCCCCGGCACTCCGCCGAGGGGCTAGAATGGTGACCGCATCGCCGCGTGGAACACGCGGCGGCGCGCCGCCTTAGCTCAGTCGGCAGAGCGATTCACTCGTAATGAATAGGTCGTCGGTTCGATTCCGACAGGCGGCTCCAGCCGAAACGCCACCCCGGTCCGGGGTGGCGTTTCGCGTAGGTGTCCAATCGGGTGACCAATGCCTACTCGGCGAAGAGATCCCCCATGATGTGAGCCCCCTCCGTGATCACCGGGCGGGTCTGAGCTGTTTCCCGACCCGCCCCGGCCCGGGCCGTCGCCCGGCACGCGGCCCGGGCCCCGCGCGCCTCTCAGGCGCGCTGCCGGTTCTGCAACCAGCCCCACACGGCGGTGGCCACGAACAGGACGGCGCCGATGACGGCGAGCCAGAGCAGGCCCTTGATGACCATGCCCAGGATGGCGAGGATGAGCCATACCGCCAGAAGCACCAGGATGAAGTAGACCATGTCGTCCCCCAGGATCGCGTTGGGTCGGGACCTACCCGTTCCGCGCCGGGCCGCACACATCGGGAGGCCCGCCACGGCGTGTTTCCCCGACGCTGCGGCTCCCGGGCGCATGTGCCCGGACGGGACGACCCCGTGCGCCACCCGGGAGGGCGCACCGGCAGTGTCGCGGGTCGGCCCGTCAGGGCCAGGTGCCGTCCACCACGGTCCCGTGGCCGGGCTTGCTGCGGTCCAGCCACTCCTGGCGGTTGCGGGCGAAGGCCAGGGACCAGTCGACCTGGCGCTGGTGCAGCTCGGCCAGGCTGGTGGCGGCGAGGTCGGGGTGCCTGGCGCCGATCTCCTCGGCCAGGGCCAGCGCCGCCGAGGCGTCGGCGGCCGCGGTGTGGGCGTCGGTCAGCTCCACGCCGTAGTACTCGCACATGGCGCCCAGGTTGCGCTTGCCCCTGCGGTAGGGGTCCACGCCCCGGTCGATCACCAGCGGGTCCACCACGGGCACCAGAGGGCCGCTCAGGCGCTCCGCGAGGGGCGTCAGTCCGTGCCGCCGCATCTCCCCGGAGAGCACCCGGAGGTCGTAGGGTGCGTTGAAGACCACCAGCCCCTGCCCGGAGGAGAGCTGGTCGGCCAGCGCCTGGCCGATCTCCTCCAGGCACTCCCCGGCGGGGCGGCCCTCGGCCCGGGCCCGCTCCGTGCTGATGCCGTGGACGGCGACGGCGTCCGCCGGGATCTCGCGGGGGCCCGGGTCCACCAGCCAGGTGCGGGCCTTGCCCTCGCGGTCCACCAGCGCGGCCGAGACGAGGAAGGCGGTGTCGGGGTCGCGGGAGGAGGTCTCGGTGTCGAAGCCCAGCAGGGGGGTGGTGTGCCAGCCGGGGTGGCCGCCCCGGGCGGGAGGGGCGGGGCGCGGCTCGTGCTCGGCGCAGTAGGTGCGCCACCGGCCGCCCTCCTTGACGACGACACCCTCGCCGGCGCCGACGGAGGACTGGCAGTCGGTGCATGTCCCGGAATAGCGGTTGCGCATGGGATCCTCTCGGCCGGATGGTCGACACTGCCGTGAACAGCGGCGATTCGTGAACATCGTAGAACGGCGCGGGGACAGTCCGCCGGGAAAGCGTGCCTCGGCCACCGAGGGCGGGAGACGCCTGGGGCACGTGATGTGCAAGTGCCGACTTCTGGGGAAGGAAGAGGGGCATGAGTCTGGAAGAGGCATCACGTCAACTCGAAGCAGCCATCCACGACGCCCGCGTGTCCTTCGACTGCATCCTCCTGGAGGAGCTGGACCGGGCGCACACGAACGCCATCACCGCGCGTGCCGCCGTGGACGCCGCGGAACAGGCCATCCGGGTGGAGATGGAGAGACGGGAGTCCGCCGAGGGCGGCACGTCCGAACCCTCCGGCACCGTGGACTGACCCCTGGTCGCATCGAACAGGTTTTCGAACAATGGGTATGATCGGAGGCATGCCCGATCAGCCGCTGACGCCGGACTGGCCCGCGAGCGTCCACCCGCCCGGGGCGGACTCCTTCGAACAGACGGCCCTGGTGTGGCTGTTCGACCACGTACCCGCCGACTACCGGTTGCACGGCGTCCTGCGGCGTCATCCGGTCGCCCTGTCCCGGCTGGCCCGCCAGTACGTCTCCTCGGCACTGGAGGCCGCCCGGGAGGGCTACCGGACCGCCAGGGTCGACCTGCGCGACCACATGCCCCCGCACGCCCTCGACCAGGTCATGAACGCCTACCTCGCGGAGGGGCGGCGCATGGCCGCCGTCCTCAGGTCGGTCGAGGCGGTCGACGCCGCCCTGCGCGCGGCCGCGACCGAGCGGGGCGGCGATGAGTGAGCTCGTGTACCCGGGCTCCTGGTCAGGCGGTCACCCGGACCACCACGGCCACCTCGTCACCGGTGTTCACGAGGTGGTGGCTGCCACCGCTGCCCTCGGTGGAGCCCACCACCCGGGCCCGGCCCGCGGACAGCTCCGACGCCGAGCGCATCTGCCCGTCCGCGGCGGAGGCGATCAGGTGCGCGCGCCCGCTGACCAGGTACAGCACCTCCATACCGTGCTGTCGGGACGAGCGCGGAGCGGGGCCGGACACGAAGCTGTTGGGTTCGAGCGCCACCGCGGTCACGCGGAGCCTGCCGCCCGCGTGGCGCCGGGCCGCGCGAGGGACGAGCTGCCAGTGCCCCCGCCGGGACGGCCACAGCGTGGGCCTGCTCAGGGAGTCGGCGGCGCCCCGTGCGGCGGCCGCCAGGCGGCCGAGGGTCGGCATGCGGCGCTCGCCCAGGTGGGCGTAGCCGGAGCGGCGTCCGGCGTCCACCACGTCGCCGATCCCCTCCAAGGAGACGGACGCGGTCGGCGCGGTCGACGGGACCGGCGCTTCGGCGGCCGGTGCGGCGGCGTTCTGGGGAGCGGGGAGTACGGCAGTGCGGGAAAGAGTGCGCTGGGGCATCGTGAGAGGATCCTTCACGTGTGCGCGCCCCGGGAACGGGAGCGCGCGGATGTCGTCTGGAAGCCCCGGTGCGCCGGGGCGGCAGGGGAAGCGGCACCGCGGGTTCACGCGGAGACGGAGATCACCCTGCGGGGAGGTGCCCAGCGCCCGGCGTCCACGATGGAGTGGGGGGCGCGGAGGGGCACGCGGTCGGTCGGCGGCGTACGAGGACGCCTCGGCGACGACTCAGCGACGACAACACGGACACGCCGCACGGGCCAGGTGGCAGGAGGCCCCGGGGGCCGTACGAGCCATGGCGTCGGTGCGCGTGCGCGGATACATGGGTGTAAGGAGACCAGTAAAGGCCGGGAGGAGTCAAGCGACGGTCCGGTGGCCGCGCGTGTCGTTCCGCTCACCCTGGCGTTCCCGGGGCGTGTTGCGGGCGGCGCTCCGTGGTGGTGACATGTGGAACCCGAGTACGGCGTGCAGCCACCGCCGGAAAGGGCTCCATCCCCCAGCCGTAGTGACAGGAGCGGCCGTTATGGCATCCGTCCCCGGAAGGCGCAGTTGAGCACCGAGGCACCGGGACTGTGGGCGCGTGTGCTGGTGCGCGCGCTCGTCGTCGCGGCCGCCTGGGTGATGGCGCTCGGCTTCCTCGGACCGGGGGAGGCCCTGCTCGTCGCCGTCCTGACCGCGCTCACCTTCGTGCTGCTGTGGCTGCGCGCCCGAGCCGGAGGGCCCGCCGCACCGCCGCCGGAGACCCTCCGAGGGCCGGACCCGCGCCGCCCCCCGGAGGAGGGCTGAGCTCGGTCGCCCCGCCACCGGGGGCCGTACGCGCCACGCCGCCGGACGCTCTTTCGACAAAGCGGTGAGCACCGTGCCGCGCGCGGCGTAGATTCTTGGTCTATGACGGACCGGGATCTCCTCCACGCCCTGCGCTCCGGCCGTACTCCGCCGGAGGACGCCTACGCCAGGCTTCTCGACGCGTACGGGGCGGAGCTGTACCGGCGCTGCATCCTGGTCCTGCGCGACCGCGACGCCGCGCACGTGGTGCTCAGGGACACGCTGATCGTCGCCCGCGCGCACATCGGGCGCCTCGCCGACGCCGACCGGCTGGGGGAGTGGCTGCACGCGCTCGCCGAGGCCGAGTGCGCCCGCCACCGGGCCAACGGCCTGCGGACCGGCGCGCCGCGAGAGCTGGCGCTGCCGGAGAACACCGCGCTGGTCCCGCTGCGGGTGCTCAACGGCATGGTCGGTCCCGAACTCGACGGCTACCGCACGCACGTGGCCGTGCGCGCCGACCGCTTCGACCGCGAGGGCTTCCCCAAACCGCCGAGAGACCCGATTCTGACCCGCGGCCTGGCCTCCCTGCTGCCCGTCGCCCTGGCACTGCTGTGCGCCCTGCTGCTGATCGCGCTGGCGGGGTACGTGCTCACCACGGACTCCGCGCACGAGCCCTTCCCCGGCCCGGGGGCGGTCGCCTCGCGCGGCCAGCGCTGAGACCGCCGCCACGCGCGCCGGGCCCGGACACGACGCGGCCCGGCGGGAGTCCTCCGCCGGGCCGCCGCGGCGACGCCGGGAACACGTGTGTTCGGGAGCCGACTAGCTTTCCTTGACCTCGGAGATGTGCGAGGCGTCGCCGTGCACGCCCGCCTCCTCGGCGCGCTTGACCGAGGCCACGATCTCCTGCTCGGCCTCGTGGCGGCCGACCCAGGTGGCGCCCTCCACGGACTTGCCGGGCTCCAGGTCCTTGTACACCGTGAAGAAGTGCTCGATCTCCAGGCGCTCGAACTCGTTCACGTGGTGAATGTCACGCAGGTGCTCCTGGCGCGGGTCCGTCGCGGGGACGCAGAGCAGCTTGTCGTCGCCCCCCGCCTCGTCGCGCATGCGGAACATGCCGATGGCGCGGGCCCGGATCAGGCAGCCCGGGAACGTCGGGGCCTTGAGCAGGACGAGGGCGTCCAGGGGGTCGCCGTCCTCGCCGAGGGTCCCCTCGACGAACCCGTAGTCGGCGGGGTAGGTCGTGGAGGTGAACAGCATGCGGTCGAGACGGATACGACCGGTCTCGTGGTCCACCTCGTACTTGTTGCGCTCCCCCTTGGGGATCTCGATCGTAACGTCGAATTCCATGCTGATCTCGGCTCCCAATGCGACTAATGTCGCCGTATAACTACAACGTCAGGCCGCTACACCGAAGGAAGGGCAGGTGCCCCCGAGTGCGACGGGTACGAGGCGAGGCGCTCCTCGCGCTGGCCCTGCTCAACATATTCGTGCTGATCGCCGGGTTTGTCGCCCTCGACGTGATCGGGGCCCGTCCCCTTCCCGCGGCGCCCAACCCGGTCACGGACGCCGAGGGCGTGGCGGCGGCGCAACCCGCGGCCTCGACTCCGGCGGACCCGGAACGGATCGCGGACACCCTCGATGATCCCATGTCGGATTCCGGGATCGAGGAGGGCCTCTCCGGTTTCGTCGTGGACGCCGCCACCGGCGAGACGCTCTTCGAGCTGGACCCGGACCTCCCCGTGACCCCGGCCTCGACCACGAAGATCGTCACGGCCGTCGCCGTACTGGACACCGTCGGACCCGACCACGTACTGAGCACCGAGGCCTACCTGGTTCCCGGACAGGACCGCGTGGTGCTGCGCGGAGGGGGCGACGTCACCCTGACCACGGCCGCCGACTCCGCAGCTTACCCGCAGGTAGCGACGCTGGAGGAGCTGGCCGAGCGCACGGCGCGGGCCCTGGGCGCGGAAGGCCTCGACGCCGTCTCCCTCGGCTACGACGACTCGCTGTTCACCGGCCCGGACACCGCACCCGGCTGGAAGCCCACCTACGTCACCGAGGGCAGCACCGCCACGGTGCACGCGCTGATGATCGACTCCGGGAGGTTCTCCCCCGAGGCCAGCGGCTACGGATCGCGCGTGCCGGATCCGCCCCTGTTCGCGGCCCAGGCCTTCGTCGAACAGCTGGAGGAGGCGGGGATCACGGTCGAGGGCGCCCCCACCGAGGAGCAGGCCTCCGGGGAGCCCGTCGCCAGCGTCGACTCGCCCCCCATGTCGGCGCTGGTCGAGCACATGATGCTGGCCAGCGACAACAACATGGCCGAGGCGCTGGGACGGGTCACCGCGATCGGGCTGGGCGGGGAGCCCTCCTTCGACGGCGCCGCGGCGGCCACCCACCAGGTGATGGAGAGCCTGGGCGTGGAGGGCGTGCGGCTGTCGGACAACAGCGGCCTGAGCACCGAGAACAGGATCACATCGCGGGCCCTGGTGGAGCTGCTGCGGCTGGCCGCGAGCGGCGACCGCCCCGACCTCAACGCCGCGATCACCGGCCTGCCCACGGCCAACTCCACGGGCACCCTGGCCGCGCCGGGGCGCTACTCCCCCTACTCGGCCGCGCACGGGGGCGCGGGACTGGTGCGCGGCAAGACCGGCACCCTGAACGGGGTGAGCACCCTGGCCGGGACCATCCACGACCAGGAGGGCAACGTGTTCCTGTTCTCCTTCATGGCCAACCACCCCGACGCCGTCGGCCCCCGCCTGGACCGCCTGGCCGCCGCGCTCAGCCAGTGCGGCTGCTCCTGACCGATTCCCCTTCCCCCACGCGCACACGCCCCCGTCCGCGCGTCCGGACGGCGGCGGCGCGGGACCACCCGGTGATACCGGGGAAACCAGGGAAATCGGTCGTCCTCAGGGTCATCCCGGGCGGTACCCGGAATTCCCACCCTGATCCCCGTGCCGTCCCGCGCCTCGTGGGTAGGCTGGCGGTGTGACTGTGATCGACTGGGACGTAGCCGTGAACACCGGTGTCCGCCTCGTGCGCCCGGGCCCGCAGGTGGACCTGTCCGACGCGCGGCAGGCCGTCGCGCAGTTGCGCGAACTCTCCACCGTGGCGGCCGGACACGTACGCGAATTCACCGGAATGAACCCCCTCGAACCAGCGGGCCCCGCGGTCATCGTGGACCGCCCCGGCTGGATCCGAGCCAACGTCGACGGGTTCCGAGTGGTCATCGAACCCGTACTCGAACAGATGGGCGCCGACCGGCTCAACAACAGTCCGGCCGGGAACCTGACCAGCGCGGTCGGCTCCCGGATCACCGGGGTGCAGCTCGGAGCGGTGCTCTCCTACCTGGCGGGGAAGGTCCTCGGCCAGTACGAACTCTTCCTGCCACCGGACCCCGACGGCACCCTGCCGACCGGCCGTCTGACGCTGGTGGCGCCCAACATCGTCAACGCCGAACGCGAGATGGACGTCGATTCCCGGGACTTCCGGCTGTGGGTGTGCCTGCACGAGGAGACCCACCGCATGCAGTTCACGGCCACGCCGTGGCTGCGCGGCCACGTCCAGGACCTCATGCAGGAACTGCTCCTGTCGTCGGAGATGGACGCGGGCGACCTCATCGGCAGGCTGCGCGCCGCGGGCGAGGCCGTCGCCGACGCCGTCCGGGGCGGGGGCGAGAGCAACCTCATCACCGCCATCCAGAGCCCCGAGCAGAGCGAGATCATGGACCGGGTCACCGCGGTCATGAGCCTCGCCGAGGGCCACGGCGACTTCGTCATGGACGCCGTGGGCCCCGAGGTGGTGCCCACCGTCGCCACCATCCGCGCCCGCTTCCAGAAGCGCCGCGAGTCCGCCAACCCGGTCGACCGGATCATGCGCCAGCTGCTGGGCATGGACATGAAGATGCGCCAGTACGAGGAGGGCGCCGCCTTCGTCCGCGCCGTGGTGGCCGCGGTCGGCATGACCGAGTTCAACCGGGTGTGGACCTCGCCCGAGACCCTGCCCACCCTGGCGGAGATCCGCAACCCCACAGCCTGGATCGACCGGGTCGTGCGCCCGGCCGCCATCAACGAGTGAGCGGTCCGCACCCCGCCGTCGCCGCCGTGCGCTCGGCGGTCCGGCGGGCGCTGCGCGACCTGCCCGCCGACACCACGGCGCTCGTGGCGTGCAGCGGCGGCGCCGACTCCCTGGCGCTGGCGGGCGCGGTGGCCTTCGAGGCCCCCCGTGTCGGCCGGGCCGCGGGGGCGGTCACCGTCGACCACGGGCTCCAGGAGGGATCGGCCCAGCGCGCCGAGGCCGTGGCCAAGGTCCTGGCCGGGCTCGGACTCGACCCCGTCCTGGTCAGGTCGGTGCGGGTGACCGGCCCGGGCGGGCCCGAGGCGTCCGCCCGGCGCGCCCGCTACGAGGCCCTGGACGGAGCGGTCGCCGACCGCGCCCCCGCCGTGGTGCTGCTCGGCCACACCCTCGACGACCAGGCCGAGACGGTCCTTCTCGGTCTGGCACGCGGCTCCGGGGCCCGCTCGCTGGCGGGCATGGCGCCGCGCACCGGCCACCGCCTGCGCCCCCTGCTGGACCTGGACCGCGCCACCGTGCGCGAGGCCTGCGCCCGGATGGGGCTGGACGCGTGGGAGGACCCGCACAACCTCGACCCCCGCTTCGCCCGGTCGCGGGTGCGCCACGAGGCGCTGCCCGCCCTGGAACGCGCGCTGGGGCCGGGAATCGCCGCCGCGCTCGCCCGCACGGCGGGCATGCTGCGCGCGGACGCCGACACCCTGGACCTGCTCGCCGACGGCCTTTTCGAGGAGGCGTCCGCCCCGGGGGACGGGGACCGGCGGGACGGCGACCGCGGGGACGCGCGCCCGGTCGGGCCCGCGCTGGCGGTGGCGCCGCTGGAGCGGGCTCCCGAGTCCCTGCGCACCCGGGTGCTGCGCCGCGCCGCGCTCGCCGCGGGCTGTCCGGCCAGCGCGCTGACCGCCCGGCACGTGCGCGAACTGGACCGGTTGGTCACCGCGTGGCGTGGTCAGGCCCACATCGACCTGCCCGGAGGCGTCCGGGGCCTTCGTGCCGCGGGCCGTGTCCGTTTCGAGGGCTGAGGTCCGGCTGTGCCCGGCGTGTCCGCCCCGCGGGACGCGCCGTCGCGGGGGGAAGACGGGCCGGTCCGGCTCCGCCGCCGTGTTCGGCACGTTTATCCTGGTTGCCGCAAACGGGGAACCCAGCAGCGAGGACATCAGCGTGGACGCCAAAGACATGGGTCGGGACCTGGAGAAGGTCCTGGTCACCGAGGAAGAGATCAAGGCCCGCCTGGAGGAGATCGGCGCACGGATCGACGCCGACTACGCGGACAAGGACCTGCTCATCGTCGGTGTGCTCAAGGGCGCGGTGATGGTGATGGCCGACCTCGCCCGGGTACTGCACACCCCGGTCTCCATGGACTGGATGGCGGTCTCCTCCTACGGGGCCGGGACCACCTCCTCCGGGGTGGTCCGCATCCTCAAGGACCTGGAGACCGACATCAAGGACCGCGACGTCCTCATCGTCGAGGACGTCATCGACTCCGGTCTGACCCTGTCGTGGCTGATCGGCAACCTGAAGTCGCGCGGGCCCCGCTCGGTGGAGGTCTGCACCATGGTCCGCAAGCCGCTGGCCTTCGACGTGGACCTGCACGTCGAGTACGTCGGCTTCGACCTGCCCAACGAGTTCATCGTCGGCTACGGCCTCGACTACGCCGAGAAGTACCGCAACCTGCCCTTCATCGGCACCCTCGCCCCGCACGTCTACGAGGGCTAGCGGTCTGGCCGGAAACGTAGGGGTTTCCTCCGTGATGACCTCGTACTTGTAGCGGGGTTGGACGGTCGAGACTCGCCACAAGTACGAGACCACGCTCTCCGTGCGGGCTCGCACGGACCCGTACGGAGGCTGTGGGGAGAGCCACGGGAACAACGCGGTGGGGTGTCGTCGTTGCCTTCATGACGGTTCCCGTCCGGTCGTCCGTGCGGGCGTGCCCGCCCTTGGGGGCGAGGTGTACCGTCGAAATATCCCGGCGACGTTCCGGGGAACCACGTGTCCGATAGGTCCTGCTTCGGAAACTCCTCTGGGGTGGGGCGGCCTGGTCAGGAGGGACGGACCCGACAGGGTTCCGCTCACATGAATCTGAAGCGTTTTTTCCGCGGCCCGTGGATATGGATCCTGGCCGTCGGCCTCATGCTCATCATCGGCTTCCGCGTGTTCGACGTCGGTGGCGGTCCCCAACCCACGGAGACCGACATCTCGACCGTCCACCAGCTCATCGAGCAGGACGAGGTGGACAACGCCGAGATCGTCGACCGCGACCAGCGCATCGTGCTGACCACCGTGGACGACGAGATCTACGAGGCGTACTGGGTCGAGGGGCAGGGCCTCCAGCTCGCGGAGATGCTCCAGTCCTCCCTGGACAGCGAGGGCTCCAGCCTGGAGTCCTACGAGGTCTCGGTCGCCACCACACCGGTGTGGACCACCGCGCTGTTCAGCCTGCTGCCTCTGGTCATCATCATCGTCATCTTCTGGTTCATCTTCAGCCAGATGCAGGGCGGCGGTTCGCGCGTGATGAACTTCGGCAAGTCCAAGGCCAAGCTCATCACCAAGGACACGCCCAAGAACACCTTCTCCGACGTCGCCGGGGCCGACGAGGCCATCGAGGAGCTCCACGAGATCAAGGAGTTCCTCCAGAACCCGGCCAAGTTCCAGGCGATGGGCGCCAAGATCCCCAAGGGCGTGCTCCTGATGGGACCGCCCGGAACCGGTAAGACCCTCCTGGCCCGCGCCGTGGCCGGTGAGGCCGAGGTCCCGTTCTACTCCATCTCCGGCTCGGACTTCGTCGAGATGTTCGTCGGTGTGGGCGCCTCCCGCGTGCGCGACCTGTTCGAGCAGGCCAAGGCCAACGCCCCCGCGATCATCTTCATCGACGAGATCGACGCCGTCGGCCGCCACCGCGGCGCCGGTATGGGCGGCGGGCACGACGAGCGCGAGCAGACCCTCAACCAGATGCTGGTCGAGATGGACGGCTTCGACGTCAAGGGCGGCGTCATCCTCATCGCCGCCACCAACCGGCCCGACATCCTCGACCCGGCGCTGCTGCGCCCCGGCCGCTTCGACCGGCAGGTCGTCGTGGACCGCCCGGACATGGACGGCCGCCGCGACATCCTCAAGGTCCACGCCAAGGGCAAGCCCATGGCGGACGACGTCGACTTCAACGTCATCGCCCGCCAGACCGCCGGGATGACCGGCGCCGACCTGGCCAACGTCATCAACGAGGGCGCCCTGCTGTCCGCGCGCGGCGACCAGAAGGTCATCACCCACGCCGTCCTGGAGGAGGCGATCGAGCGGGTCATGGCCGGTCCCGAGCGCAAGACCCGGGTGATGTCCGACCGGGAGAAGAAGGTCATCGCCTACCACGAGGGCGGCCACGCCCTGGTGGGCCACGCGCTGCCCAACTCCGACCCGGTGCACAAGATCACCATCCTGCCGCGCGGCCGGGCCCTGGGCTACACGATGTCGGTGCCGACGGAGGACAAGTTCCTCACCTCGCGCTCGCAGATGATGGACCAGCTCGCGATGATGCTCGGCGGCCGCGCCGCGGAGGAGCTCGTCTTCCACGAGCCCACCACCGGCGCGGGCAACGACATCGACAAGGCCACCAGCCTGGCCCGCAACATGGTCACCGAGTACGGCATGAGCGAGCGGCTGGGCGCCCGCAAGTTCGGCTCCGGCAACACCGAGCCCTTCCTGGGCCGGGAGATGTCGCACGCCCGCGAGTACTCCGAGGAGATCGCCTCCATCATCGACGAGGAGGTGCGCCGCCTCATCGAGTCCGCGCACGACGAGGCCTACGACGTCCTCGTCGAGTACCGGGACGTCCTGGACGACCTGGTCGTGGCGCTGCTGGAGAAGGAGACCCTGTCCAAGGCCCAGGTGCTGGAGATCTTCGCGCCGGTGGTCAAGCGCCCGTCCCGCGGTTCCTACACGGGGTACGGCAAGCGCCAGCCCTCGGAGCGGCCTCCGGTGCACTCCAAGAAGGAGCTGGCCGTGCTCAACGGTGCCGAGGTCACGGGGGCCGGTGCCGGTGCGGTGCAGGGCTCCACGGACGTCCAGGACCCCCAGGCGGTCCGGGGCTCCTCGGCCAACGGACAGCTCCCGGGGCCGTCCGCCAGAGGTGAGGGGGACGAGGCGTGAGCGCGGCTGAGGAACTACCTCCCAGATCCGTGGACCGTCCGCGCATCGAGCGGGCCGTCCGCGAGATCCTGCTCGCCATCGGCGAGGACCCGGACCGCGACGGCCTGGTCAAGACTCCCGAGCGGGTGGCCAGGGCCTACGAGGAGCAGTTCGCGGGGCTGGGACAAAAGCCCGGGGACGTGCTCACCACCGTGTTCGAGGCCGGACACGAGGAGATGGTCCTGGTCAAGGACATCGAGCTCTACTCCACCTGCGAGCACCACCTGGTGCCGTTCTACGGGGTGGCGCACGTGGGCTACATCCCCGGCGCGGACGGCCGCATCACCGGTCTGAGCAAGCTCGCCCGCCTGGTGGACGTGTACGCGCGCCGCCCGCAGGTGCAGGAGCGGCTCACCGGCCAGGTGTCGGACGCGATCATGGAGTTCCTCCAGCCGCGCGGGGTGATCGTCGTGGTCGAGGCCGAGCACCTGTGCATGACCATGCGCGGGGTGCGCAAGCCCGGGGCCAAGACCGTCACCTCGGCGGTGCGGGGGATCTTCCGCAGCAGTGACCGGACCCGCTCCGAGGCGATGAGCCTGATCCTGAGCCAGCGGTAGGGCCGCGCCAAGCCCTCCCCGGGGCGGCCGGGCGCGTCCCTCCCCTGAACCCTCCCCGGCGACCTCGGTCGCGGGGGAGGGTTCCGTGTTCTCCCGGGCGTGCGCAAGCCCCGGGCGCGCGCCTCCGGTTTTCCGGCGTACGCGTAGGGTGATCCTTATGCGGCCGAAACACACACTTCCGGGCCTGCCTGACCGCGGGCGGTGCCTGGTCATGGGGGTCGTGAACGTCACCCCCGACTCGTTCTCCGACGGCGGCGCGTGGTTCGATCCCGACAGGGCGATCGAACACGGGACGCGCCTGGTCGAGGAGGGCGCGGACATGATCGACGTGGGCGGTGAGTCCACCCGTCCCGGCGCGCAGCGCGTCTCCGCGGAGGAGGAGCTGCGCAGGGTCGAACCGGTCGTGCGGGAGCTCTCCGCGCGGGGTGTCGCCGTCAGCGTCGACACCATGCGCGCCGAGGTCGCCGAGAAGGCCGTGGAGGCCGGGGCCGTCCTGGTCAACGACGTCAGCGGCGGGCTGGCCGACCCGGCCATGGCCCGACTCGTGGCCTCTTCCGGCGTTGCCTACGTGTTGATGCACTGGCGTGGGCATAGTCATGACATGCAGAGCCGTGCCGTGTACACGGATGTCGTCCAGGAGGTCCTCGATGAGCTCCGCGACCGTATGGAGGCCATGATCAGTGCAGGTGTCGACCCCGGCCAGATCGTTCTGGACCCCGGGCTGGGATTCTCCAAGCGCCCCGAACAGGCGCACAACTGGGCGCTCCTGCACCAGCTGGAGCGCTTCCACGAGCTGGAACGCCCCGTGCTGGTGGCCGGATCGCGCAAGCGCTTCCTGAGCCGCCTGCTCGGCGACGCCAAGGGCGAGGACCGCCCCTTCGCAGAGTGCGACGCCGCCACCGCGGCCGTCACCACCCTGTCCGCTGACCGGGGGGCGTGGGCCGTGCGGGTGCACGACGTCCGTCCCAGCGCCGACGCCGTCCGCGTGGCGGCGGCCTGGTCCGACGGGGGCGCCCGTCTGGACGAGGGACGCGCCGAGCCGGTGGAGGGCCGCCTGTGAAGTCGCGCCAGGAGGTCATGGAGCGCGTGGCCGAGGCCAACGCGCAGTTCTACAGCGCCATCGAGAACGGCGACATCGACCTGATGCGCAGCGTCTGGGCGGAGGAGCACGAGGCGCCCGACCTGGTGTGCGTGAACCCCGGCTGGCCACTGCTGCGCGGACGCACCGAGATCATGCGCGCCTGGTCGCTGATCATGGCCAACGTCACCTACATCCAGTACGTGCTCACCGAGACCCACATCGGGATCGGCGGCGACATCGCCATGGTCACGTGCGAGGAGAACGTGCTGACCGCCGAGGAGGACAGCCCCGGCTTCGTCGCGGGCGGCCAGGTGGTCACCACCAACCTGTTCGTGGACACCGACCAGGGGTGGCGGCTGTGGTCGCACCACGCCTCGCCCGTGCTCATGGAGGACGACGAGGACGAGGGAGAGGTCGAGGCCTGATGCCCGATCGCGTCGCGCTCCGCGGACTGCGGGCACGCGGCCACCACGGCGTGTTCGACTTCGAGCGCAGGGAGGGCCAGGACTTCGTGGTCGACGCGGTGCTGTACCTGGACACCGCCCCCGCGGCGGCCTCCGACGACGTGGGCGACACCGTCCACTACGGCCTGCTCGCCGACCGGCTGGTCGCGATCGTGACCGGGGATCCGGTCAACCTGATCGAGACCCTCGCCGAGCGGCTGGCCCGGGAGTGCCTGGCCGAACCGCTGGTCGAGCGGGCGGAGGTGACGGTGCACAAGCCGTCGGCGCCCATCGAGCACGAGTTCGCCGACGTGGCCGTCACCGTGGTCCGGGCGCGGCGCGACCTCTCCACACGGCGTGCCGTGCTCTCCCTGGGGTCCAACCTCGGGGACCGCATGGCGACCCTCCAGGGGGCCGTGGACACACTGCTGGGCGGCGCGGACGCGCCGGTCCCGGTGGCGGTGTCCCCCGTCTACGAGACCGCGCCGGTGGGCGGACCCGAACAGGGCGCCTTCCTCAACGCGGTCCTGGTCGTGGACACCAACGGCCCGCCCCGCGCCCTGCTGGAGCGCGCCCAGGCGGCCGAGCGGGCCTTCGACCGCGTCCGCGAGGTCCGCTGGGGGCCGCGCACGCTGGACGTGGACGTCATCGCGTTCGGGGACGTGCGCGACGACGACCCGGAGCTGACCCTGCCGCATCCGCGCGCCCACCAGAGGGGGTTCGTGCTCCGGCCCTGGCTGGACGCCGACCCCGGGGCGCGTCTGCCCGGGAGGGGGCCGGTCGCCGACCTGCTGGACGCCTGCGGTGAGCAGGGGCTGCACCGGCGCGACGACCTGCGGCTGCGTCTGCCGGGGCGCGACTGATGCCCCAGGACGAGGAGGGGCGGATGCGCCCCACCGGGTGGCGGGTGCCGTCCCTGCTGGCGGTGGTCGGCGCCCTCGCGGGGGTGCTGATCACCAACTCCCTGTCGGGTCTGCCGCTGCTGCCGTGGTCGGCGATCCCGACCCTGCTGCTGCTCGCGGTCGCCGAGGGCTACACGGCGGGGCGGACCCGCAGGCGCATCCGCCGGGAGCCGGGCACCGAGCCGATGCAGCCGCTCAGCGCCGCCCGCCTGGTCGCCCTGGCCAAGGCCAGCGCGCTGTTCGCGGCCCTGGCACTGGGCTTCTTCGCGGGGATGGCGCTGTCGGTGTCGGACACGCTGGTGCTGCCCGTGCACCGGGAGGTGTTCCTCACCGCGCTGGGCACGGCCCTGTCGTCGGGGCTGCTGCTGGCCGCCGCCCTGTACCTGGAGCACGCCTGCCGGGTCCCCGAGGACGACGAACCGCCGGACGGCGCCCGGTTCTGACGCCTCGGGGTCTTTCGTCCGAATTCGCCTGCGCGCCGCGTCGGTCTGCCGGTGCTTGCCCCCGGATGGTTGACTGGCTCCGTGGAGACCAGTGACACGACACCGCCGCCCGGGCCCTCCAGGCCGCTCGACGCGGCGTTCGCACCGCCCGGGGACGCCTCCTGGAGCCGTGTGTCGCCCGCCCTGGCCTGGTACCGCCGGATCGTGGTGGGCGTACTGTGCCTGATCGCCGGGGGCGGGGGCGTTCTGCTGCTGCTCGTGCGGACCTCCTGGCCCTGGGCCGCCGCCTGGGCGGTGCTGGCCGCGGCGGTCCTGGTCGCGGGCTGGGCCCTGGCCGGGCTCTTCCGCCGGTCGTGGGGCTACGCGGAGGCCTCCGAGGAGCTCTACCTCACCTACGGGGTGTTCGTGAGGCAGCTGGTGGTCATCCCCTACGGCCGGATGCAGGTCGTGGACGTCACCGCCGACCTCCTCGAACAGGCCCTGGGCATCGCCACCGTGCAGGTGCGCACCGCCGCCAGCACCGCGGACACCCGGGTGGTCGGGCTGCCGCTGGCCGAGGCCGTCCGGATGCGCGACCGGCTCGCGGCGCGCAGTGAGAGCTTCTCGACGGGGTTGTAAGTGCACGGACCAGCTCAGCCGCCGCAGGGTCCTCCGGGCCCGCACGTCCGACCGGGGCCTCCGGGGTATCAGGGGCCTCCCGGCCCTCCGGGGCCTCCAGGAGCTCCCTTCGGGCCGCCGGGACCCCCGGGACCCCCGGGGCCGCCGTTCGGGCCGCCGCAGCCGCCCACCCTGCTGCCACCGTCCGGGTGGCGGCCCCCGCCGGTCCGGCCCCCGCGGCCGGAGGACGACGTCACCACGGGCGTGTTCCGCTCGCACTGGATGAGTATCCCGCTCCAGGTCATCGCGGTGACCCTGGTCTTCGTGGCGCTGGTCGGCCCGATCCTCAACACCTTCGGCCTCGCCTGGGTCGTGATGATGGCGGTGGCCGTCGTCTTCGGCACGCTCGCCTACGCCCTGCCCGCGTGGTGGTACGCCACCTTCGGGCTGCGCGAGGACCACCTGGTCGTGCACAGCGGCCTGGTCAGGCGCAGTTCGCGGGAGGTCCCGCTCAGCCGCCTCCAGGCGGTGGACGTGGTCCGGCCCCTGTTCCTCCAGGTGTTCGGCATGGCCGAACTGCGCATCGAACTGGCGGGTGGCGACGGGAGCGACATCCGGCTGCGCTGCCTGCCCCGGGTCCTGGCCGAGCGCCTGCGCGTGGCCGTCCTCGCGCACGCCGCAGGGCTCCCCGGGCGCTCGCCGGAGGCACCGGAGTGGCCGTTCTACCGGTTGCCCTTCCTGCTGCTGCTCGGCGCGCTGACCTTCCGCGTGCCGGTCCTGCTGTCCTTCATCGCGCTGCTCATGCTCGCCACCGCGGGCGCGGTCTTCGCGGAGCCGGGCGTGGTGGGCGCGCTCCTGCCGCTCACCCTGGGGCTGCTGCGCTACTTCTGGGGGCCCCTGGCCCGCTACACCGACTACTACGCCTCCCTGTCCTCCGACGGCCTGCGCCTGCGCTACGGCATGTTCCAGCGGCGCATGCAGACCGTCCCGCCGGGGCGCGTGCAGGCCGTGCGCGTGGTCGAGCCCCTGCTCTGGCGGGCCCTGGGCGTGGCGCGGGTCGAGGCCAACGTCGCCGGTTACGCGGGCGCACGCCAGGGCGACTCGGCCACCCTGCTGCCCGTGGCGCCGCGTCGGACGGCCTTCGCGCTGGTCAACGAGCTGTTCCCGGAGAGCGAGGCGGCCCACGTGCCGCTCGTGCCCAACGACAGGCCGGTGCCGAGCCTGGTGGGCGTGGACGAGCACCTCTTCGTCAGCACACGCGGCCTGTTCTGCCTGGTGACGGAGATCGTCCCGGTGGAACGCGTCCAGACTGTGCGCCTGGTGGCCGGACCGCTGGCCCGCGTCACGGGGCGTGTCGCGGTGGACGTGGACACGCCCCCGGGGCCGGTCCGCGCCAGGGCCCACGGGCGCGAGGCGCTGGAGGCGCGCCGCTTCCTGGACGCCCTGGCCGAACACGGGCGCCGGGCCCGGGTGCCCGCGGTGGGCACGGAGCGCTGGGCGACCCGCGCCACCCTCACCCGGCGACCCGGGTCCGCCGGTCCGCCCTCCTTCGAGGTGGCCGGACCCGGGGAGCCGGTGCCCGTCGAGGGCCCGGACGGCCCGGCACCTGCCGAGGACCCGGTTCCCGCCGCGCCGCCGCCGGGCGGCCGCCCGCGGTTCCTGGAACCGCGGGCCAAAGGTCCCGAAACCGAGAATCCGGGACCAGGGGCTCCGGAAGCCGGGAAAAACGGCACCGGCGACACCTCAGCCGAGAACGGTACGGAGGGGGCCCGGGACACCCCCGAACGCTGATGTGTCGTGTGTCACATTGAGGGGCTCTCGGGCTTCCTTTTGTGGTCCACATGTCGGACATGGATGTGCGCGGATGGTGATACTTCCAGCTTGCGGCCGCGAAACGCTTTCACGTTATGGCCACGTGGGGTGAGGGAGTATGGCTAAATGGTGACCGAACACGAGGAGTGTTCGCTGTCATACACATAGTCAATGGTATCGACCGGTTGGCGCCCCCCGCCAACCGGTCCGACGGGAGAAACCACATGCTGAAGAAGGCTTTCGCCGCCAGTGCCATCGTCGCCGCCGCCGCGGGCGTCCTGCTCACCGGCGCTCCGGCCATGGCCAACAGCAACGTCTCGACCTCCGGCAACGGAAGCATCCTGGGGGGCAACCAGCTCGTGGCCGACCTGGACGTGCCGATCAACGTCTGCGGCAACGCCATCGCGGTCCTCGGTGTGGCCGGTGCCAACTGCATCGACTCCGGCGCCACCGTGAAGAACTGATAGCAGCTCCGGACGGCCCGTCCCGGTCCCGCCGGGCGACGGGCTCCCGAACGAGGCGCCATTCCGTGACGACGGGGTGGCGCCTTCGCCGCGTCCGAGTCCCGCACGCGATTCTCCCGGATCCGCCCCGCGAACCCCGGCAGCGACCCGCCCCCTTCCGCTCGACCGCAACCGCAATTGTCGTCCGACTGGAAACCGTTAAGCCGGTGACGCTGCGCGCACGCGCCTCCCGCCGATGTCGGAGCCTTTGTCCCGATCGCATCCGAGAGGCGCGGGCACGGAGGGTGAACATAAGGATGTTTCTCGTTATAAGACCAGTTCAAAGCGGGGAAACAAGGGCCCTCCAGGGGTAGTTTCGTGAGCGGCTCCCCAGGGCGCCACCACACAACCACTCGTCCGGCGGTCCCCCCGACCGGACACAGAAGGAGACGCGCAGTGCTCAAGAAGACGCTCGCCACCAGTGCCGTGATCCTCGCCTCCGCCGGGGTCCTCCTCACCGCGGCACCGGCGGCCGCGAACGTCGGCACCTGGACCTCCAACTACGGTTCCGACTTCAGCGGCAACCTCTCCTACATCAACGGCCTCGCGAACACGAACACGGGCTGCGGCAACTCCAACGCCGCCTTCGGCCAGTCCCTGGGCTCGTGCTTCAACACCGGGGTGATCATCCAGGACTGATCCGACCGGCCCCGCGGAGGGGGCTGACGGAGCGGGGCGTGGGGGCGGACGCGGTGTCCGCCCCCACACTCGTGCGCGGGGGCGGGCCGCCAGGTCACCGGCCGGGGAGGACTATCGTGTGCTCAGGCGCCCCGGCATGACGGGAACCGGACGCGCCTGACGCATTCGGACCACGAGGGGGCACACATGGAGACGACGCAGGGACGCCCCGCCCGCCTGCGGGTCGGCGTCATCGGATCCGGCCGGGTCGGCTCCGTCCTCGGCCAGGCCCTCGGCCGGGCCGGGCACAAGGTCGTCGCCGCCTCCGCGGTCTCCGACGCCTCCCGGGCCCGCGTCGCCGACCGCCTGCCCACCGCGCGCGTGCTCGAACCGGCGCAGGTCGCCGAGGCCAGCGACCTCGTCCTGCTCACCGTCCCCGACGACGCCCTCCCCGAACTCATCGAGGGGCTCGCCTCCACCGGTACCGACCTGCGCGGCAAGATCCTCGTCCACGCCAGCGGCGCGCACGGCTACGGAGTCCTGGCCCCCGCCACCCTCGTCGGCGCGCTGCCCCTCGCGCTCCACCCCGCCATGACCTTCACCGGGCGCGACGAGGACGTCGACCGCCTCGCCAACTGCGCGTTCGGCGTCACCGCGCCCGAGCAGCTGCGCCCCATCGCCGAGGCCCTCGTCGTCGAGATGGGCGCCGAACCCGTGTGGATCACCGAGGACAAGCGCACCCTCTACCACGCGGCCCTCGCCGGAGGCGCCAACCACCTGGTCACCCTGGTCTCCGACAGCGCCGCCCTGCTCGCCTCCGCCGGTGTCCCCGAACCCGGCCGCATGCTCGCCCCCATGCTCAGCGCGGCCCTGGACAACGCCCTGCGCCTGGGCATCCACGGACTGAGCGGCCCCGTCCTGCGCGGCGACGCCGGAACCGTCGCCGGGCACATCGAGCAGCTGCGGGAGAACGCCCCCGAGAGCGTGGCCAGCTACGTCGAACTCGCCCGGCTCACCGCCGACCGCGCCATCAACGCCGGAATGCTCAAGCCCGAGGACGCCGCGCGCCTGCTCGACGTCCTCCGCCGCTGAGGAAGCGCCGGGTCCGGCGCGCGCACGGCCGCCGCGACGCAGAACACCACCACGGGAAACCACCGATGACCGCATCCGCACCCCACTCCGCCACCTCCGGCCCCCGCGTCGCGCACACGCCCGACGAGCTGAGCCGCGCCCTCGCCGACGCCGGGAGCGTCGCCCTCGTCCCGACCATGGGCGCCCTGCACGAGGGCCACCGCAGCCTCATGCGCCTGGCCCGCGAACGCGCTGACACCGTGGTCGTCAGCGTCTTCGTCAACCCGCTCCAGTTCGGGCCGAACGAGGACTTCGACCGCTACCCGCGCACCCTGGGCACCGACACCGCCGTGTGCGCGGAGGAGGGCGTCGACGTGGTCTTCGCGCCCGGTGTCGACACCATGTACCCCGCCGAACAGGCGGTCACCGTCCACGCGGGCGCGATGGGCGACCGGCTGGAGGGCGCCTCCCGCCCCGGGTTCTTCACCGGCGTGCTCACCGTGGTCAGCAAGCTCCTGCACCTGGTCGGCCCGGACCTCGCGGTCTTCGGGAGCAAGGACGCCCAGCAGCTCGCCGTGGTCCGCCGCATGGCCGCCGACCTCAACATGCCCGTGGAGATCGTCGGCGCGCCCACCCTGCGCGACCCCGACGGCCTGGCCACCTCCAGCCGCAACGTCTACCTGTCCGGGGCCGAGCGCGCCAGCGCCCTGTCCCTGTCCCGCGCCCTGGAGGCGGGCCGGGCCGCCTCCGCCGGAGGCCCCGACGCCGTCCGCGCCGCGGCCCGGGCCGTCCTGGACGACGCGGCCAAGGCCGAGCCCCCCGTCGAGCTCGACTACCTCGCGCTGGTCGACCCCGCGACCTTCGCCGACGCCCCCGCCGACCACACGGGCGAGGCCGTCCTGGCCGTCGCCGCCCGTGTGGGCGCGACCCGGCTCATCGACAACGTGTCCCTGGCCCTCTGAGTCGTCCCCTGCCCCGAGTCCCAGGGGTGGGGCCGGACCCGTCGCACACCAGCGCCGCGTACCGGCGGCACCCCGGAAGAGAGAGTCCAGATGAGCACACCCCTCCAGACACGGCTCGACGCGCCCGAGCCGGGGTGGACGATCGAGGCCGAAGTCGCGGTCGTCGGCTCGGGCATCGCCGGTCTGAGCACCGCGCTGCGCTACGTCCAGCGCACCGAGCGCGGCCGGGTCGTGCTGGTCACCAAGGACCGCCTGTCCACCGGCTCCACCGCCTACGCCCAGGGCGGGATCGCCGCCGCCATGGCGCCCGAGGACGGGCCCGTCGCCCACATGGTCGACACCCACCTGGCCGGGGCGGGCCTGTCCGACCCCCACGCCGTCAACGTCCTGGCCGCCGAGGGCCCCGACGCCCTGCGCTGGCTCATCGGCCTGGGCGCCGAGTTCGACCTCGCCGAGGACGGCGCCCTGGCCCTCACCCGCGAGGGCGGCCATCGCGCCGACCGTGTCGCGCACGCGGGCGGCGACGCCACCGGCGCCGAGATCCAGCGCGCACTCGTGGCCGCCGTCCTGGCCGAGGAGCGGATCGAGGCCGTCGAGCACGCCGTGGCCCTGGACGCCCTGCGCGACCCCGGCACGGGAGCGGTGTGCGGCGCCACCCTGCACGTCATGGGTGAGGGCGCCCGCGACGGCGTCGGCGCGGTCCTGGCCCCCGCCGTGGTGCTGGCCACCGGCGGCATGGGACAGGTCTTCGCCGCCACCACCAACCCGCCCGTGTCCACCGGCGACGGCCTCGCCCTGGCCGCCCGCGCCGGGGCGCGCCTGCGCGACCTGGAGTTCATCCAGTTCCACCCCACCGTGCTCTGGCTCGGCCCCGAGGCGCGCGGGCGCCAGCCCCTGGTCTCCGAGGCCCTGCGCGGCGAGGGCGCCTACCTGGTGGACGCCGGGGGCAGGCGCATCATGGAAGGCGTCCACGAGCTGGCCGACCTCGCCCCCCGCGACGTGGTGGCCCGCACCATCGCCCGCACGATGGCCGAGCAGGGCGTCGACCACGTCTACCTGGAGACCCGCCACTTCGGCCGGGCCACCTGGGAGAGGCGCTTCCCGACCATCCTCGCCTCCTGTCGCGAGCACGGCATCGACCCGCTCGCCCAGCCGGTCCCCGTCGCCCCCGCCGCCCACTACGCGTCCGGCGGCGCCGAGGTCGACATCGACGGCCGCACCTCGGTCCCCGGACTGTGGGCCGTCGGCGAGGTCGCCCGCACCGGGGTGCACGGCGCCAACCGGCTCGCCTCCAACTCCCTGCTGGAGGGACTGGTCTACGCCGACCGGATCGCCGCCCGCCTGGCGGAGGACCCTGCCCCCCGGCCCGCGCGGGCCGAGGCCACCGGCACCGTCACGCCGCTTCCCGACCCCGCCACCGCCGCACGCGTGCGTACCCTGATGTCACGCCACGCCGGGGTGCTGCGCACCGGCGAGGGGATCGCCGAGCTGACCGCCGAACTCGACGCCCTCGCCCGCCCCGGTTCCCCGGCCACCCCCGACGTGGCCGCCTGGGAGACCGCCAACCTGCTCACCGCGGCCCGGCTCGTGGCCGTCGCCGCGCTGCACAGGACCGAGAGCAGGGGCGCCCACCAGCGCGCCGACCACCCCGAGCCCGTACCCGGGCTCCGGATCCGACCCGTCGTCGTCCGACTGGAAGGGAACACCATCGTGACCACGGATGAGGACTGGACGCCCTCCCTGCCGCCCGCGCTCACCGCGGAGCTGGACTCCATCGCCTTCCCCCTCGCGGGTTCGGGCACGGGTGCCGATCCGGACGCGCGCGCCGAGTTCTCCCTGCCCCACAGCGCCCCCTCTCAGTCCCACGTGGACCTGGTCCGCCGCGCCCTGTCCGAGGACCTCACGGCGGGACCGGGCATCGACGTCACCACCGTCGCGACCATCCCCGGCGACCAGGTGCGCACCGCGCACGTGGTCGCCCGCGCCGACGGCACCGTCAGCGGCCTTCCGCTCGCCGAACTCGTCTTCTGGCTGGTCGCCGACGGGGCCCTGGAGGCGCACCGGACCGTGGCCGACGGCGACGCGGTCAAGCGCGGCGACGTCCTGATGACGGTCACCGCGCGCACCCGCGACCTGCTCACCGCGGAGCGGACCGCACTCAACTTCCTCACCCATATGTCCGGAATCGCCACCGCCACCCGCGCGTGGGTGGACGCCGTGGCCGGTACCGGCGCCCGGATCCGGGACAGTCGCAAGACCCGTCCGGGACTGCGCGCACTGGAGAAGTACGCCGTGCGCTGCGGCGGCGGGGTCAACCACCGCTACGGTCTCAGCGACGCCGGGCTGGTCAAGGACAACCACGTCGTCGCCGCGGGCGGCGTCGGCGAGGCGGTCCGCGCCATCCGCGCGCGCTTCCCCGACCTGCCCCTGGAGGTCGAGGTGGACCGGACCGACCAGATCGGGGACGCCATCGCCGCGGGCGCCGAGGAGATCCTGCTCGACAACTTCACCGTCGAACGGCTCCGCGAGGCCGTCGCGCTGGTCGCGGGCCGCGCGCGGCTGGAGTCCTCCGGCGGCCTGACCCTGGACGTTGCGGGGGACGTGGCCCGCACCGGGGTGGACTACCTGGCGGTCGGGGCGCTCACCCACTCCAGCCCGGCGCTGGATATCGCACTTGACCTGTTGTGAGTGGCCCGGGTGGTGGAAGATTCCTTGAGAACACACCACTTCGACCACGGATGAGGCCCCCAGCATGCTGCTCGCGATCGACGTCGGCAACTCCGAGACGGTCTTCGGTCTCTTCGCATCCGACGACCTTCTCGAACACTGGAGGGTGGGAACCGACACCAGGCGCACGGCCGACGAGTGGGCCGTGGTCCTGCGGGGGCTCGTCGACGGCAGCAGCCTGGGCCGCCCCGAGGACATCGACGGGATCGCCATGTGCTGCTCGGTCCCGTCGGTGCAGCACGAGATGCGGGACATGTTCCGCCGCCACTTCGGGGACGTCCCGGCCGTGGTCGTCGAACCCGGCGTCAAGACCGGGGTGCCGATCCGGATGGACAACCCCAAGGAGGTGGGCAGCGACCGGATCATCAACGCGCTGGCCGCCAACCACCTCTACGGCGGCCCCGCGGTGGTGGTGGACTTCGGGACCGCGACGACCTTCGACGCGGTCAGCGCCCGCGGGGAGTACGTGGGCGGAGCCATCGCCCCGGGCATCGACATCTCCGTGGACGCCCTGTCCCGGCGCGGTGCCCAGCTGCACATGGTGGAGATCGTCAAGCCGCGCTCGGCCATCGCCAAGAACACCACCGAGGCGCTGCGCTCGGGCATCGTGTTCGGGTTCGCGGGGCAGGTGGACGGGATCGTGGACCGCATGGTCGCCGAGCTCACCGACGCGCCCGACGACGTGACCGTGGTGGCCACCGGGGGGCTCGCCTCCATCGTGGTTGCCGAGTGCGAGACCGTCGACCTGCACGAGCCGTGGCTGACCCTCATCGGCCTGCGCCTGGTCTACGAGCGCAACGTCGGCTGATCCGGGTCCGGGGCGGGGGAGGGCCTTCCGCCCCGGCGGGCTCGGTCCTGGTCGTGCCGCTGTACGCGCAGCCGGGGGAGCACCTCGGCGAGGTGGTCGAAGTCGCGGTCGCAGTGCACCAGGACCGCGTCGGTGCGCAGGGCGACGGCCGCGATGAGGCAGTCGTAGAGCTTGCGGATCGTCTTGCCCCTGGAGCGGGCCTCGCGGTAGATACCAGCCGAATGGTGGAAGTCGAGCCTGTTGTCCAGGGACAGCTGGATCAGCCCGTCGGTGAGGCGTTCCAGCTGCTGGAGTTCGGTGGAGCTCTTCGCCCCGCTCAGGATCTCGGCGGCGACGGGTTCCGTGGTGGCCAGAGTGGCCCCGTCCTCGATGAGTTCCCTGACGAGGACGTGGGTCTCGGAACCGGTCTTGCGCAGGTACTCCACCCAGGCGGAGCTGTCCACCAGATAGACGGTGTTCACGTGGTGGGCGCCTCGTCCTCGAAACCGGAGCGGCGCATCTCGTTCAGATCACCCTCCCAGCCGATGCCCTCCAGGCTGAGGAGGAACTCCTTGGTGAGCGGCGTGCCCACAGCTCGGCGAAGGGCGATGTCCACGGCTTCGCGCTTGGTGCCCACCTGGAAGCGTTCCATGGCGGTAGTGACCAGCTCGTCGTCGATGTCAATGTTTGTGCGGCTCATACACCCAGTTTACACCTGTTACCGTGTGTAAAGGAACGGTTTCCCTGAGTTCGCCGCC
>NZ_CBDRFA010000042.1:0-70158 GCF_965343085.1 Nocardiopsis synnemataformans
TTCCTCCCCCCCCCCCCCCCCCCCCCAAGGCCCCGGTACAGCGAAGGACCCCCGGATCCCAGGGATCTCGGGGGTCCTTCTCCGTGCCGGCCGCCGGAGGGGCCGCGGTGCGGGTTCCGGTTTACAGGAACTCCGCGAGCTCCTTCTCCAGGAGACGCTTGGGCTTGGCGCCGATGATCTGCTTGACGACCTCGCCGTCCTTGTAGAGGTTCATCGTCGGCAGGGACAGCACGTTGTACGAGCGCGGCGTCTCCGGGTTCTGGTCGGTGTTGATCTTGACGACCTCGATCTTGTCGCCGTACTCATCGGCCAGCTTGTCCAGGACCGGGGCCATCTGCTTGCACGGGCCGCACCAGTCGGCCCAGAAGTCCACCAGGACGGGCTTGTCGCTGGAGAGGACCTCCTCCTTGAAGGTGGCGTCGGTGACGTGCTTGACAGCGGACATGGTTCTCCTTGGTTCGACGGATCCGGGACAGGGGGGCAGAGGGAGGGAGTCGGTGGCGGCGGGCCAAGGGCCCGCCCTCGGCCGGTGGCCGAGGGACGCCTCTAGTTGCCGCGCGCGGCGAGGTAGCGCTCGGCGTCCAGGGAGGCGGAGCAGCCGGTCCCCGCGGCGGTGATCGCCTGCCGGTACTGGTGGTCGACGACGTCGCCCGCGGCGAAGACACCCTCCAGGTTCGTCCGCGTGGACGGGAAGTCCACCTTGACGTAGCCCTCCTCGTCGAGCTCGACCTGCTTGTCGAACAGCTCCACGCGCGGGTCGTGGCCGATCGCGACGAACAGCCCGGTCACGTCCAGGGTGCTGGTCTCGCCGGTCTGGGTGTCGAGCACCTTGACGCCGGAGACGCGCTCCTCGCCCAGGACCTCGGTGACCGCCGAGTTCCAGAGGAAGGTGATCTTGTCGTTGGCGTGCGCGCGCTCGGCCATGATGCGGCTGGCGCGCAGCTGGTCGCGGCGGTGGATGACGGTCACCGACCTCGCGAACCGGGTGAGGAACAGGGCCTCCTCCATGGCGGTGTCGCCGCCGCCGACCACCGCGATGTCCTGGTCGCGGAAGAAGAAGCCGTCGCAGGTGGCGCACCAGGAGGTGCCGCGCCCGGACAGTTCCTTCTCGCCGGGGACGCCCAGCTCGCGGTAGCCGGAGCCGGTGGCGAGGATGACCGTGTGGGCGAGGAAGGTCTCACCGCCCGCGACGACCTCCTTGACCGGCTTGGTCAGGTCGACGGCGGTGACGTCCTCCGGCACCAGTTCGGCACCGAACCGCTCCGCCTGCTTGCGCATGTGGTCCATGAGGTCGGGGCCCATGACGCCGTCGGGGAAGCCGGGGAAGTTCTCGACCTCGGTGGTGTTCATCAGCGCGCCGCCGGCGGTGATGGAACCCTCGAACACCAGGGGTCGCAGTTCGGCACGGGCGGCGTACACAGCGGCGGTGTACCCCGCCGGTCCGGAACCGATGATGATGACATTGCGGACGTCACTCACGCTCGTTGGCCCTTCACACAGTCGCTGCCCTGGCCACGCCGTGTGACCTCAGGGGAAGATGGTTAGCACAACCGATGGTAGGCGCAGGGCATTCCCTTCGGGACATCGCCCCAGGTTACGGGGGCGGGGTATGCGCCACGGGGTCCGTCGCGCGCCTCCCGGGGCCCTCGGTGGAGGAGCCCGCCGACGGCCGGACGGCGTCCGCGCGGCGGCCGGGGATCCCCGGCCACCACGGGAGCGGTAGGGGTTGCCAGCGGCGGTCCCAGCGGCGGTCCCAGCGGCGCGACCCCGGGTACGGCCCGGAAGCCCTCAGGATCTTCGCTGGCGACCGTCCAGGGCCCAGCGCACCCCCAAGGGCGATCACACCCGCCACGAGCCCCCACAGGGCGTTCAGGGCCAAAGCGGCGACGAAGCCGAACGGGTGGGTGAGCGGCCCCCGGAGTTCGCCCAGCATGACCGGGGACAGGACCGCGCTCACCACGATCGAGAACACGGCGTGTGCCAGCCCCGTGCACACCAGCGTGAGCAGCGGTCGCGGAACACGGGTGACCACCACGGCGGCCACCCAGGTGACGGTGACGAGGACGGCCGTCGCCGGCCAGAGGAGGAAGGGCCGGTCCAGCGCCCCGGCGGCGCCGGTGATGTCGACCAGGGGACGCAGCAGGGCGAGCGCCCCGAGGCCCAGCACCAGCGACCACGCGATCCCGGAGAGCGGGCCGTCGGCGGCGGCGCTGTCGGCGGAGGATGGCTGATGGCGGTCCACGGCTACCTCACGGACTCGGGACACGGGCGAACACCCGGGACGGAGAAGAGATGTCCGACACTAGGAACCCGGACCCCGAACGCGCGTCCGCGCACGGTTCCGGGCGGCTACGCGCCGCGTCTCCGGCGGCCTACGTCCGGACGCGTAGCGGCGCGGTCCTCCGGTCCCGCGCCGATCCGGGGCCGGGTCCGTAGAATCGCCGCATGCCCAGTGACCGCCGGGGCGTCGTGGTCGACGCGCTCTTCGGGTTCGCCGTCTTCGCCGTGGTGGCGATCGCGGTCGCCTCCGACGTCAGCGACACGGGGAACCCGTCGCTGGGGTACGGGGTGGCCGCCGTGCTCGGCACGCTCATGCTGGTCCGGCGCCGCTGGCCGGTCGCGGTCCTGGTGGCCACCTCGGTCCTGGTCGTCGCCAACTACGTGCTCCAGCTGCCCATCATCGGCCTGGCCGTCCCGGTGGCCGCCGCGCTGTACTCGGCGGCGGAGGCGGGCCGCACCCTGTGGTCGGTGGTCCTGGCCTCCGCGCTGGTCCTGGTCTCCACCTTCACCCGGTTGCAGGAGGGGCAGGACCCCGCCTACCTCCTGGGGTACGAGCTGCCCACCACGGTGGCGGTCATGGGCGCGGCCACGGCCCTGGGCCACGTGCAGTGGCAGCGACGCCGGGCCGAGCACCAACGCGTGCGGATCGAGGTCCTCGACAGACAGGCGCGCGAGTCCGAGGCGGCCGAGCGCCTGGCGCTCGAACGCACCCGCATCGCCCGCGACCTGCACGACGCCGTGGGGCACCACCTCTCCGTGGTGTCCCTGCACGCGGCGGTGGCCGCGGAGGCCCTGGGGGACGACCCGGCGGACGTGTCCGTCGCGCGCGCCGAGCTGGACCACGTGGCGCGGGCGTCGCGGGCGGGCCTGAGCGAGCTGCGCGCCACCGTGCGCGCGCTGCGCGAGGCCGACCCGGGCGACGACCGGGTCTCCTCCCTCGCGCACCTGGACGAACTGGTGGCGACGGTGCGCGCGGCCGGGGTGGACGTGGAGGTGACCGGGGTCCCCGCTCCAGGCGAGGTGCCGGGGATGGTGGACGCGACCGCCTACCGGATCGTCCAGGAGGCGCTGACGAACACGTTGCGCCACGCGCGCGCCCCTCGGGCGCGGGTGGCCTTCTCCAGGAGGGACGGGATGCTCGACGTGACGGTGACCGATGACGGGACGGCCGCACCGGCCCGGTCCACGGGAGGCAGCGGGCTGGCGGGGATGCGCGAGCGGGTGCGCCTGGTCGGCGGGACGGTGGAGGCGGCGCCCCGCCCCTCCGGAGGGTTCGGAGTGCGCGCGCTGCTGCCGATCGGGGGCGACCGGTGATCCGGGTCCTGCTCGTGGACGACCAGCCCCTCGTGCGCACCGGGGTGCGCGCGCTGCTGGAGCGCGACGAGGGGATCGAGGTGGTGGCCGAGTCCGAGAACGGCCGCGAGGCGCTCGTGGACATCGACCGCCACCGCCCCGACGTGGTCCTGCTCGACCTCCAGATGCCCGCCATGGACGGTCTGGCGGTACTCCGCGAGCTGGAGCGCCGCGGCGACGGCCCCGCGCCCGGAGTCGACAGGTCCACAGGGGCACATGTCGACACGTCGACGGCCCGCGGGATCCGGGTGGTCGTGCTCACCACGTTCGGCGAGGACGACAACGTGTTCACGGCGCTGCGGCTGGGAGCCTCCGGTTTCCTGCTCAAGGACGCCGGTCCGCGGCAGTTGCGGGACGCGGTCCACACGGTGGCGGCGGGGGACGCGCTGCTCTCGCCGGGTGTCACCCGCAGGGTGATCGAGCGCCTCGCCGACACCGCGGTCGCCCCCGGGAGCGGCTCCCGACTGGACGTGCTCACCGACCGCGAGCGCGACGTGCTCGCCCTGGTCGGTCGCGGCATGTCGAACCAGGAGATCGGTGCCGAGCTGCACCTGAGCCCGGCGACCGCGCGCACCCACGTGGGCCGTGTCCTGGCCAAGCTCGGGGTCCGCGACCGGGTCGGCCTGGTGGTGGTCGCCTACGAGACGGGCCTGGTCCGCCCCGGCCGGTGAGCGCACACCCGTGGGCGGCGGGCGGACCCCGCCTCCGCCCCGTTCCGGCGACATGTCGACACGCCGCCAAGGAGACAAGGCGTCAAGGAGACACGGAGCCCAGGGGACGGGATCCCGGGGACGGGTGGCTCCGGAGCGCTCAGGGACCCGTCACGGTCTTCTGGACGAGGACGTTCTGCCCGGGGTCGCCGCCCCGCCCGCAGGCCGGGTCGACCACGTACACCTCGAACCGCTCACCCCGGGGGGAGAACATCACCCACGCGGGGGAGTCCCCGTCGCCGTAGTGGGCGTCGTCGACCAGGGTGAAGTGCCCTCCGAACTCCTCGCCGAGGAGCACCACGCACTCCTGCACGCCGTCGGGCGCCGCCTCGACGGCCAGGAGGCCGGTCTCCGCGCTCCCGTCGGCTTCGCCGTCGCCCCCGGTTCCGGGCGACCCGACCACGGGGGACAGGTCGAGCGTCCGGGCGGCCTGCTCGGCCAGGGTCGCCTCGGTGTAGACGGTCTCGCTCCGCACCACCTGCGGCATGTAGGACTGCGCCGTGTCCGGGGCGTTCTCCGGGCCGTTCTCCGCCAGCGGGGCCGCGACGCCGCTCTCCCCGTCCTGGCCGCCCGGCGTGAGCACACCGTTGAACAGGGCCGCGCCGCCGCCCCCCACGACGATCGCCGCGGCGGCGGCCAGCATCATCAGCCGGGGTGCGCTGAACCTCCGCCCGGTGCGGGGGCGGCGCGTGAGAGGGGTCACCGCGGCGCCGCCGGACGCGGGGCCGCCCCCGGCCGACGGCGGTTCGGCGCCCGGCGCGGCGCACGCGTCGGCGGGAGTGCCCGCAGCGCGCTCGCGCACCGCCTCCGCGACGCGCTGGTCGAGGAGGTCGGCCACGTCCCGGGGCAGGGCGGGAACCGGTGCGGCGGCCAGCGCCTCGGCCACCCCGGTGAGTTCCCCCAGGGTCGCCGCGCAGGTCGCGCAGGTGTCTATGTGGACTGCGACGGTGCGTTCCTCGTCGGGCTCCAGGAGCTCCTCGGCGAAGAAGGCGAGTGCCTCCGCGTCTGGATGGGACGTCACGATGGGTTGGCACCTCCTCTCCCAGTTGTGACGTCTCCGGCCTGTCGAGGGTTCCTCAGATGGGCCAGCGACGGGAGAAGTCTGGCGCGACCTCGCGCACACCTGCTCTTGACCGTGCCCGACGCCACGTCGAGGATCTGCGCGGCCTCCTCCACCCGGTAGCCGAGCATGTCCACGAGGGTCAGCGCCATGCGCTGGTCCAGCGGGAGCAGGTCCAGCGCGGCGTTGACGTCCAGGCGTGTCTCGGTCTGCGAGGCGTGGTCCGGCCCCCCTCCCGCGCGGCCGAGCCGATCGTTGGACATGACGTCCAGGGTCTCGTCCTCGGTCGGGGTGGCCGGGCGCACCTTGCGGCGGCGCAACCGGTCGTGGCAGGCGTTCACCACGATCCGGTGCAGCCACGTGCTCACCTGCGCCTCGCCGCGGAAGCGGTCGGCGGCGCGGAACGCGGACAGGAACGCGTCCTGGAGGGCGTCGGAGGCCTCCTCGCGGTCGCCCATCACGCGCACGGCGACAGCCCAAAGGCGCTCGCGGTGCCGACGCACCAGGACCGCGAAGGCCTGGTCGTCGCCCTGAGCGTGCCTCGTCAACAGCTCCCGGTCAGGGAGCTCCTGGACCGCGTCCATCAGTACCCGATCACGTATCCCGCTACTCGACGCCCCGTACCTCAGCCTCGTAGACCGTCCCCCTCCACTCGCCGGACCCGGCCAGCTCGGTGAACCAGACCACGACGTAGCGGGCCTCGACCGGTTCGTCGAGGGTGACGACCTGGGAGCCGCCCTCGCCCGACCCGACGACCTCGTAACCGTCCTCGCTGTCCGAGTCGGTCTCGCCGGCCAGGATCTGGAACTCGTAGCCGCTGCCGCCGAGGTTGAGGTCCACCTCGTGGACCTCGTGGACGGCGCCGAGGTCGAGCTGGAGTCCGACGCCGGGCTTGATGACGCTGAGCGGGTCCCTGTAGCCCTGGGTGTTCCACTCCGTGGAGGTGTCCCCGTCGTGGGCGCGGCCCGCCTTGTCCGAGTGCTCGTCGGTGTTGCCGTGCGGGTTGAGGCCGCGCGCCCCCTGGATCTCCAGCGGACTCGGCTCCACCTCCCCGCCGCCGTCCGAGGCCTGGTCGCCGCCGCCCTCGGGCGGGGTCTCCTCGCCCCCGCCGGAACTGAACATCGTCCCGACCGTCCAGGCGCCGACGACCACCCCGGCGAACAGCACCAGGGCCAGCACGCCGACCAGGATCTTCTGGAGCGAGGGCTGCGTGCGCGCGGTCCGCTGCTCTATCCGGGAGGGCCCCGACCGCTCACGGATCTCGGAGCCGCCCCGGACGGAGGCGCCGCTCCGCGAGGCGGAGCCCGTCCGTCCGACGGAACCGTGGCGGGACTCCTGGTCGTCCCGCGCGGACGTGCCGCCCCGGGAGTTCCGGGCGCTGCGGCGCGGGCCGGTGCTGTCGAACTCGCCGGTGCGCCGGGACGTCCCGGGCACGGGCGGGGCCGACTCGGCCTGGGTGACGGGCAGGGGGATGAGCCGGGGCACCTCGGCCATGGCCGCGCAGAAGTCGGCCGGCGAGGTGATGGGCGGTCCGGGCACCAGCTGCCCCGCGAGCTGCGGCAGGGCGGCGCGCGTGGTGATGGTGCCCAGGGGTTCGGTGACGCCCTGGCGGATGTGGTGGGGAGGGTAGGGGCCCGCGGGGCCCTCGGGTGCGGCGGGCAGGCCGCTCTGCGGGCCGCCGGGCCAGTGCCCGGTGAGCGCCGCGTAGAGCAGGTTGCCCAGCCCCTGGGCGTCGGTGGCCGCGGGGTCGGGGTTGCCGGCGCCCAGCAGGGCGGCGTCCACGCCGATGCCGGTCACCTTGACCGCGCCGCCGCTGCTCCACATGAGCTTGCTCGGGGTCAGACACAGGTGGTGCAGGCCCCCGGCGTGCGCGGCGGCGATCGCCTCGGCCGCCTCGGCGACCAGTCCGGCGGCGCGCTCGGGTTCCATGGGGCCCTGCGCGAGGAGGTCGGTCAGGGAGGAGCCGATGACCCACTCCTCGACCACGTAGGGGACGGGGGAGGAGTCGTCGGCGTCGAAGACCTGCGTGACGCGGGCGTCGGGGATGCGACTCGTCGCTCGGGCGGCGCGCACGACCTCGGAGGTGCGCGGGAAGCCCTCGGCGAAGGTCCACACGGCCACGGGACGCGCGAGCGTCTCGTCGGTGGCCTTCCAACGTGTGGCGCCGCCGGTCTCGCTCACCACTTGGTCGAGGCGGTAGCGGTTGGCCAGCTTCGCACCGGGTTCGATGAGGAAGGTGCTCATGATGGGAGTGACGGGTGCCAGTGCCGTGGTCTCGCGTGCGTCCGTGCTCCCTGGCCGTCTGCGGACCGGAGCGGTACGGGGTGCGCGCGAGGGGTCCGTCGGCCCTGCCTGCTGTCCCCAGCCTCCCTTCGGGCAGTTCGGTTGAACAATGCGGTAGCGGTAAAGCGATGCCTGTCCATGCTAGGACGCGTGAACAGCATCTTCGGAGGACAACGGATACTCGGCCACCTTCCGGTGCGTAACGGAGCGGGTCCGCCCAACCTCAGCTATTCCTGGTGATCAGCGGCGTCGCAACCGGGTTTTGAGCAAATCGAGGAATGATGTGACTTCTGTCGCATTCAGGAGCTTTGCGGTCACCACGAACAGCACGGCCCCGGCGACGCCTCCCGCCGCCATCGCCGCCAGACCCGGCCAGACCTCGCCCGGCAGGTCTCGGAAGAGGTAGATCATCGCCACCCCGAAGACCGCCGACGGGACGGCGGCCAGGTGCAGCCGGAGCAGGGCGGCCGCGGTCCGGCGCCCGTCCAGGCCGTTGAGCCGCCGGTGCAGCATGTACCACATGACGACGGAGCCGACGATGTAGTACAGGCCGTACGGTACGGGAAGCCACACCACGACGTGCTGCGGTTCCACAAGGAACAGCAGGCCGATCGCCGTGGTCGCGTGGGCGATCTCGGAGGGGATCGACACCAGGGCCGGGGTCCGGGTGTCGCCCAGAGCGTAGAACACGCGCATCTGGAGTTGGAAGAGCGTGAACGGGATCAGCATCACGCAGAAGACCATGAGGATGCGCCCGATCGCGGCCGCGTCCTCCGCGCTCGTGCTGCCCTGCGCGTAGATCAGCACGCAGAACGGGACCGCGAAGACGATCATCGCGACCGAGAGCGGCGCGATCAGCACCGAGGACAGCCGGAAGCCGCGCGAGAAGTCGCTGCGCACCTGGTCCTTGCGGCCCGCTGCGACGTGCTCGCTCATCCTGGGCAGCAGCGCGGTGATCACCGAGACCGCGATGACCGCGTACGGGAGCTGGAAGAGCATCGACGCGAACTTGTACGCCGCGATGCCCGCGCCGGAGTCGAAGCCCGCCTCGGCGGACAGGGCACCCGCGCGGGTGGCCACGTTGGTGGAGACCAGCGCCCCCACCTGCGCGACGACGATGTAGAGCATCATCCACGAGGCGGCTCCGGCCGCCTCGCCCAGGCCGGAGCCCCGCAGGTCCAGGCGCGGGCGCCAGCGGAAGCCCGCCGCGGCCAGCGCCCACACCAGGACGGCGGCCTGGACCACCTGCCCCAGGGCCGTGCCCAGCCCCAGCAGCATCAGCTGGCCGTCGGTGACGGTCTCGGGGGTGCGCCCCGGGCCGGCGAGGTTCAGGAACCACACACAGACGCCGATGATGACCAGGTTGTTCAGCACCGGCGCCCACATGGGCGCGCCGAACCTGTTGCGCGCGTTGAGCATCGCGCTGGCCAGCCCGCTCGCGCCGATGAAGAAGATCTGCGTGACCAGGTACCGGGCCAGGACGACCGAGACCTCGTACTGGGCCCCGGAGAAGCCGCCCGCGTAGATGCGGATGAACCACTCCGCGACCAGCACCGACACCAGGGTGAGGGCGAACAGCACCAGCAGCATCAGGGTGACCAGGCGCTGCTCGACGCCGTTGCCCCCGTCGGCGTCCAGCTTGCGCCGCTTGACCAGGAACGGCACGAACACGCTGGCCAGCAACCCGCCGATGAGCAGGTCGTAGATCATGTACGGGACCATGCCCGCCGTCTGGTAGGCGTCGCCCAGCAGCTGGGTGCCGATCGCCGCCGCCAGGATGATGGTGCGTACGAACCCCGTGACACGGGAGACGATGGTGCCCAGCGCCATGATCGCGCTCGACCGGGCGAGGTTGCCCGGCGCCGTGTGGGAGGTACCGCCGATCTCGTCGCCGTCCTCCAGACGGTCGGCGGTACCCACGTCACCGATGTCGCTCGGATCCCGGAGCGTGCGCAGCCCGGTCTCGGGCTCGGTGCCAGGCTCCTCGCGCTCGTAGGTGTCGAGCACGTCCTCCGGCATCACCATGGCGGGCCGTCGCCGGGGTCTGTCCCCGTCGGGCGGATCGGCGTCCCCGGGGAACGTCTGCTGCGGCAGGTCGCTGGACACCGTCGTGCTGTCCTTCACTCTCGTTCGGGCGGCTTCGGGGGCCTCGGCGGGTCAGAGCCGGGGGAGGGGGTCACGGCATCAACGACGCAGCCGGGCGCGGATCAGTTCCACGGCCCCGGTCAGCTCCGGGACGCGCAGCAGCCGCGCGCACCCCAGGAAGAGCAGCGCGCCCAGGACGCATCCGGCGGCCGGGGCACCGACGTAGGTGGCCAGACCGGGGCCCACGTAGGTGTCGAAGGCCCAGAGCACACCGAGGCCGGCCGCGATGCTCGGGACGGCGGCCAGGTGCAGGCGCAACAATGTGCCAATGACGTGCTTGCCGTCAAGCCCCCCGATGCGCCGGCTCAGCACGATTCCGGCGATGGTCAGCCCGGACAGGAACGAGACCATGAAGCCCGCGGCCACGCCCACGACCACCAGGTTCGGCGGAAGCACCAGGTAGGACGTCAGAGCCAGGGCGCTGTGCACGGCCAGGTTGGCGATGCCGATCATCGCGGGGGTGCGGGTGTCGCCCATGGCGAAGAACACGCGCAGCATGAGCTGGAACACGGTGAAGGGCACCAGGCCCAGCGACATGACCGCGAGGATCTGGCCGATGCTCTCCGCGTCGTCCACCGAGATGGACCCGCGCGCGAAGGCCAGGACGGACAGCGGCTCGGCGAACATCGCCACCGCGAAGGCGGTCGGCACCAGCACGAACGCGGAGACGCGCAGGGTGCGGGAGAAGTCCGCGCGGACGGCGGCCCAGTCGTGGTCGTCGGCGTGGGCGCTCATCCGGGGCAGCAGCACGGTGATGAGGGAGACCGCGATGATCGCGTACGGCAGCTGGAAGAGCTGGTACGCCAGGTTGTAGGCGCTGATGCCCGCGCCGACGTCCAGGCCCTCCCTGATGCTCGCCACGTTGGCGGCGTTGGCGATGTTGGTGGTGATCCACAGCCCGGCCTGGGTGAGCAGGGTGTAGAGCATCATCCACCCGGCGGTGCGCACGGCCTCGCCGAGCCCGGAGCCGCGCAGGTCCAGGCGGGGGCGCCAGCGGTAGCCGGTGCGGGACAGGGCCACGAACAGCACCACCGCCTGGAGCGCCATACCGGCCGCGGTGCCCGCGCCCAGCAGGGTCAGCTGGCCGTCGGTGACGGTCTCGGGCGTGCGGCCCGGACCGGCCACCCACAGGAACACGCCCGCCACGCTCATGATGACGAGGTTGTTCAGCACCGGGGCCCACACGGCCGCGCCGAACTTGCCCCGGGTGTTGAGCATGGCGCTCAGCAGGCCGCTCATGCCCACGAAGAAGATCTGCGCCAGCAGGTACCGCGCGAGGTAGACCGAGGCGTCGAACTGGACCGGCGTGAACCGGGAGCCGTACAGCCAGATGAGGAACTCGGCTGCCGCGATCGCGACCGCGGTGAGCAGCAGCAGCGCCAGCAGCGTGGTGGTGAACAGGCGGTCCTCGGTGGCCTTGCCGCCGTCCGCGTCACGCTTACGCCGCTTGACCAGGAACGGGATGATGACGCTGGCCATCAGCCCGCCGATGAGCAGGTCGTTGAGGATGAAGGGGATCGTGTGCGCCGTGTGGTAGGCGTCACCGAGCAGGTGGGTGCCGATGGCGGCGCCGAGCACGATGGTGCGGGCGAAGCCGGTGATCCGGGAGGCCAGGGTGCCCACGGCCATGATGGCGCTGGAGCGCATCATGCCGCCGCCGCCCGACCCTGTGTCCCCGCCCTGGTCGGAGCCGCCGCCGGAGTCCCCTCCGGACCCGTCCCCGGGGGCGGGTCCGGAGTCGGTGACGGGACCCGGCACCTCGCCCTCCTCGGAGGTGGGCGCGGGGCCGCTCCCGGGGCGGACCGCGCTCGGGAGCGGGGCTTGCGGCTGGGGGCGTCGGCGGTGCTTCCCGCCGCCGTTCGAAGAGTCGGTGACCACCGTGGATCAAGCTTCCTTTCGTCCGACTGGGGAATGTCCGGCCGCGGCGCCGTGGTCCGGCGTCCGCGGGTCGGCCACGCGGGTGCGGGCCGCGTGCGCCGACATGGAGACGTGCGGGTGTGTCGACATGGCGTCCTGTCGGTAGGGAGCCATGTCACCCTCTCCGGAACCGCTGGGTCACGTTCCCGTGCCCTCGCGGCCCCGTTCCGCGCCGCCCGGCGCCGCGGCTGGGGAGTCGGCTTCCTCGGGGCCGGAGGGGCCCTCCGGCCGTTCGGCGTCCTCGTCCCCGTCCGCTTCCTCGGACGGGGAAGCGTCCTCCGTCGGGGAGGGGCCCCCGGCCGTGTCGGAGGCGGTGTCCCGGTCCGCCGCGGAGGGGTCGCCCCCGGGCGGATCGCCCTCGGACGGGTCCTCGGAGGACGTTCCCTCGGAGTGTGGGACGTCCCCGGGGTCCGCGGTGTTCGCGCCGTCCCGGTCCGCCCCGGCGGCGGTTCCCGCGGACTCGGCGGTTCCGGCAGCGGCCTTGCGGCGGACCCACTTGCGCAGCGCGCGCGGGGCCAGGGCCGCGACGAGGATCAGCAGGCCGATACCGCTGATGGCCAGCGCCTGGGTGCCCAGACCGGTGGCGTTCACCGGGATCTCGACGTCCTGGCTGCTGATCGGCTCACCCTCGGAGTTCTGTAGGCCCACGTTGAGGACGGTGCGGCCGTTGACCCGTGCCGACAGCGGAATGTAGACCGTGGTCCTGGTGCCCGGCTCCAGCTCGAAGGAGTGGTTGTACTCGCCGACGCTCAGGCGGTCGGAGTTCTCGGAGAAGACCGACAGGTTCACGAAGACGGTCTCCTCCTCCAGGTCGTTGGCGACCAGGATGCCGGTGGTGCCGGTCCGGCTGGCCAGGGTGACCGGCTCGCCGGGGATGACCCGCACGTCGTTCATGCGGTCCTGCACGTCCTGGGCGACCAGGGAGCGGGTGGCGCCCGCCATGGCCTCCTCCTCCCGCCAGTACACCGACTCCAGGCGCAGCAGCGCCGGGCGGAACGGGTCGCTGTCGCCGACCAGGACGCTGTTGAACAGGCGCACGTCCCGGCTCACGTCCTCGACCAGCTCCAGGTAGGTGGAGCTGAGCTCCTCCCCGCGCGCGCTGTCGGGGTAGGTCAGGGACCGGCGGGTCCGCTCGCGCTCACCGGCGTCGGGCAGCCCGACCTCGTCCAGTCTCTGCGGGGACAGCCACGGCAGGTCCTCGGAGGCGGCCAGCACGCCCCGGGCGAACTCGGCGCCGGGGTTCCAGTCCGGCTCCGGCGAGGCGACGACCACCCGGTCGCCCCCGGCGTTCTCGCCCGCGATCATCGCGGTCTCGGCGGCGAAGCGCTGGAGCGCGAGCTCGGACTGGCCCGGCTCCCCGGTGGGCATGGACAGCACGTCGGTGACGCCCTCGTCGGCGACCAGCGCGAACGGCTCCTCCGAGGCCTCCTCCTCCGGCGCGGGCAGCGGGGCCTGCGCGGTGGGGGTCGTGGACATCCAGGACGCGGCGGGCAGGGCGTCCTCGTCCAGCAGGAAGCGGGTCGCGCCGTGCGAGGCGAGCAGCTGGTGGACACCCTGGTCCATCAGGCCGTTCGGGGGCAGGGCGAAGGTCTCGTCGGCCTCCGTCTCCAGCGCCCGCAGGACCGCCTCCTGGCCGACCCTCAGGGCCGCCTCGGCGTCGGAGCCCATGTCGTGCCGCAGCAGGGCGGCCAGGTCGGCCCGGGCGTAGGGGGTGGCCACGACGTTGTCGGCGGCCAGCACACGGCGGGCCTCGCGCAGCCACACCTGGGCCGCCTCGTTGGCCTCCGCGTCGTTCCGCACGGGTTCGGACTCGGCGGGCACGGCGAGGGGGTCCTCCACGACCGAGTGCCCGGAGGAGGCCATGCGCAGGATGTCGTCGAGAGTGCCGGGGTCCACGGCCCAGGTGACCGGCACCCCCTCGGTGCGCTCGGTGACCTCCTCGGCGGACCCGTCCTCGTCCTCCGCGTTCTCCGCGCCCTCGCCGGTGGCCTCCTCCGTGGGGAGGGCCTCCGCGGTCTCCTCGGCGGTGGCGGTGCCCTCGGAGGGCTCCTCGGACTCCTCGTTCAGGCCCAGCAGCTCGACCAGGTCCTCCTCACCGGCCTCGAAGGACACCGGTGTCTGCGCCCCCGCGGCCAGCAGGCGGCCCAGGCGGCCGTCGGCGGTGACCGACGAGTGCAGGTCGTCGTTGAGGAAGGTGTTCTCGTCCGCGCGCTGGGGCGGCGCCATCAGCGGCCACACCCAGGCGATGTCGACGGAGGGGACGTCGTCCCCCCCGCCCGTGTAGGGGAGGAAGGTGTACTGGGAGCCGATGACCTGGCCGTCCCCGTCCACGGCCTCGACGACCAGCGGGTACACGCCGTAGGAGTCCAGGCCCAGGTCCTCGACCGGCGCGCTCAGGGAGTACGCGGCGCTGGCCTCGGGGGCCAGCGCCGCGGTGACCTCCTCGTCGGGCCCCGACGCGTTGGGCTGCCAGCCCTCTCCCGAGGCGAACTCGTCCAGTTCGCCGCGGTCGCCGAAGGGGTGCCGCGAGTAGCTGAGCCGCACGCTGACGTCACTCAGGTCCTCGGAGGTGGTGTTGGTCACCTCGCCGGTGACCCGCAGGGTGCTGTCCTCGTCGGCCGCGTCCGGTGTGACGCGCTCGACGACGAGCGGATCGGCCGCCCCTTCGGGCTCCGCGTTCGCGGACGTGGCCGGTATCGGAAGCAGCGCGGTGGTGAAGGCCATGACCACCGTCGCGGAGGCAAATCGACGCAACGCTTGACCGGTTTCCTGACTCGGGTCCAGGTGGCCGTCCCACCGGTGACGCGGTGCGGGGGGACGGTCGGAAGTACCCGCACGGCGCACACGGCGTACGCGGGTCGGGTGGACGCGGGGCAACCGGGGCGTCCTACCACTCCCCCCGAAGATACCGCCTTCCCCGTGCGTGGAGTCGGGTCGCGGCCGCCGCGCGGCGTGTGCGGGGAACCGGGTTCCCCACCGAGCGGCGGCGGTCCGCCCAGACGGCCCTCGATCCGTGTACGGCCCGGTACCGGGGGGTGGAGACGATTCGCGGTTTGCTTCGGGCGCCGCCTAGTCTCGTGGTGTGCCGAACACAGAGTTTTCGCGGGAGAGCGACGCCGCCCAGCAGCCGGACGCCGGGGACGCACCGGGTTCGGGTGCGCTGACCGGCGCGCAGCGTGCGGCGATCACGGCGTTGGCGGACTCCTTCCCGACCGTCTCGGAAGAACTCGGCGACCGCTTCGCCGCGCACGGCCAGCAGCTCGCCCTCGTCGGCGGGCCGGTGCGCGACGCGCTCCTCGGCAGGGCCGCCAACGACGTGGACCTGACCACCGACGCGGTGCCCCAGCGCATCCTGGAACTCGTGGACGGCTGGGCCGACTCCGTGTGGACCGTCGGCATCGACTTCGGCACCGTGGGCCTGCGCAAGAAGGGTCTCCAGCTGGAGATCACCACCTACCGCAGCGAGTCCTACTCGCCCAAGTCCCGCAAGCCCGAGGTGGCCTACGGCACCGACATCCACGACGACCTGCTGCGCCGCGACTTCACCGTCAACGCCATGGCGGTGCGCCTGCCCGGCCTGGAGTTCGTCGACCCGTTCGGCGGCCTGTCCGACCTGCGGGACAAGGTGCTGCGCACCCCGGGCAGGCCCGAGGACTCCTTCAGCGACGACCCGCTGCGCATCATGCGCGCGGTCCGCTTCGCCGCCCAGCTCGGCTTCACCCTGGCGCCCGAGGTGGCCGAGGCCGCCCGGGACATGGCCGACCGACTCTCCATCGTCTCCGCCGAGCGCGTCCGCGACGAGCTGACCAAGCTCATGCTCAGCCCCGACCCGCACCGCGGCGTCGAGCTCATGGTGGAGCTGGGCATCGCCCAGTACGTGCTGCCGGAGATCCCCAAGCTGCGCCTGGAGATCGACGAGCACCACCGGCACAAGGACGTCTACGAGCACTCGCTCACCGTCCTGGACCAGGCGATCGAGCTGGAGGAGAAGCGGGGCCACGAGCCCGACCTGGTGCTGCGCCTGGCGGCGCTGCTGCACGACGTCGGCAAGCCCAGGACACGCGCCTTCGAGTCCGGGGGGCGGGTGACCTTCCACCACCACGAGGTGGTGGGCGCCTCGATGAGCCGCAAGAGGCTCACCGCGCTGCGCTTCCCCAAGGACGTGGTGTCCGACGTCAGCACCCTGGTCGAACTGCACCTGAGATTCCACGGCTACGGCAGGGGCGAGTGGACCGACTCCGCGGTCCGCCGGTACGCCCGCGACGCCGGTGCGCAGCTGGAGCGGCTGCACATCCTCACCCGCGCCGACTGCACCACCCGCAACCGTCGCAAGGCGGCGGCGTTGGCGCGCTCCTACGACGACATCGAGCGGCGCATCGAGCTGCTCGCCGAGCAGGAGGAGCTGGACCGCATCCGCCCGGACCTGGACGGCAACGAGATCCAGGAGATCCTGGGGGTCGGGCCGGGGCCCGTGGTCGGCCGCGCGTACCGCTTCCTGCTGGAGCTGCGCCTGGAGAACGGCCCGATGGGCAGGGAGGCCGCGACCGAGGAGCTGCGCGCCTGGGCGGCCGAGCACCTGTGAGGGTCAGCGGCCCGGCTTGACCGCCGTGACCGCCATGGCCATACCGAACACGCGCAGCGGGGTGCCCTCCAGGGTGTCGGACAGGGTCTGCAACGCCGTGGTGCGGCGGTCGAACGGCGGCATCAGGTAGTCGATGGCGCGCACGCGCAGCCCGGCACCCCGCAGCAGGCGCCCCATCTGCTGGGTGGTGAACGCGCGCGTGTCCGACATGCGCGCGTGCAGGGGCCCGATCCAGGGCAGGAAGGGCGCGGTCAGCGCCGAGCGGCGCCGACCGCGCCAGAGCACGCCGTGGGTCTCGAGGGGGAACCAGCGGTTGGGCGCGGTCAGGGAGAGCGCGCCGCCCGGCTTGAGGACGCGGTGGACCTCGCTGAGGGTGCCCTCCAGGTCATCGGCGTGCTCGACCACCTCGAACGCGGTCACGCGGTCGAAGGTGTTGGCGTCGAAGGCCAGCGCGTCGGCGGACATCTTGTGGATGCCGATCCGGTCCTCCAGCCCGGTGCCCGCGATGCGCTCGGCGAACGCGTCGAGCCGCCCGGGTTCGAGGTCGATCGCGTCCACGCGCACGTAGCCCCCGGCCAGTTCGACCGTGTGGACGCCGTCGCCGCAGCCCACGTCGAGCAGGCGGTCGCCGCGGACGGGCAGCTGCCGGGACACCGCCCCGACGCGCTTGACCACCCCACGCGGCCCGAAGGCGCTGGAGGCGTCGCCCAGTGCGTCACCGCTGTGCATGGAGAACCATCCCCGCTGTCGACAAGTCTCCCCGTGGACACTACAACACGTGACCACATGGTGACGTGTCGATGTGTCACCAGGTCGACAAGGCGTCAAGCGTGGTCAGAGCCTTGTCGGGCTCCAGAAAGTGGCTATATTATTGACTGTATAAGTAGCCACAGAGGAGCGAGTCATGAGACTTGGCATCAAAGAGCTGCGCGACGGCCTCAGCCGCCACCTCGCCGAGGTGCGCGAAGGGCACACCATCACCGTCACAGACCACGGCAGGGTCATCGCCAGGATCGTTCCCGCAGAGGGGCCCGGCACTCTGGACCAGCTCATCCTGGACGGACAGGTCAAGCCCGCCCGCCGGGCTAAGCGCAGCGTTCCCACACCCGTCAAGACCGACGGCACCGTCAGCGACCTGGTGGAGGAACAGCGCAGGTGATCTGTTACTTCGACACCTCGGCCTTCGTTCCCCTCCTGATCGAGGAGTCCGGCTCCGAGCGGTGCCTTCGGCTCTGGGAGGCGGCTGACTCGGTAGTCTCCTCCCGCCTCCTCTACGCCGAGGCGGCCGCGGCGCTGGCCCAGGCCGAGCGCATGAGCCGGATCACCAGCACCGCGTACACCCAGGCCATGGGACTCCTCGAAGGACTGTGGGAGGAGGTGAACGTCCTGGACGTGGACCAGGTGTTGGTGGAGCGCGCGGCGGAACTGGCACGGGAGTTCGGGCTGCGCGGTTATGACGCGGTCCACTGTGCTTCCGTCGAACGGCTCAAGAGTGGAGAGCTGGTCGTGGCCTGCGGGGACCGGCGCCTTCTCGACGCCTGTGAGGAGTTGGGCATGGCCACGGGTGACACCTCGGTCTGAGAGGTCGACCGCGGGGCGACAAGGCGACCTGTCACCAGGTCGACAAGGCGCTACGCGGCCTCGCGCTCCGCCTCGGCGGCGGTGGCGCGGCGCCCGCGCACGACCCAGGCGGCGCCCATCGCCAGGTAGGCCGCGGCCATCGCGACGACCACCGCGGGGCTGACCCCCGACGGTGGGACCAGCGCGGCGGCCAGCGCCGCGCCCAGGACGAACGTGGCGTTGAACAGCACGTCGTACACCGAGAACACCCGCCCCCGGAACGCGTCGTCGACATGTCGCTGAACCAACGTGTCGACGGTGACCTTGACCCCCTGCGAGACGAAGCCCAGCGCGAACGCGGCCACGGGGAAGAGCACGGGCGAGAAGGGCAGCCCGAACACCACCAGGACCACGGACGCCGCCGCCAGTTGCAGGGCGATCCACGTCCCCGGGGCCATCCGGGCGGTCGCCCACGGGGTGGCCACCGCGCCCACGAGGAACCCCGCCCCCGACAGGCCCATCGCCACCGAGAAACCGGCCAGCCCGGCCACGCCGCCGCCGGTGAAGGTGTTGTTGTACAGCAGCAGCGTCAGCAGCGTGGAGATCCCGAACAGCACCCGGTGGCCGCCGATCGTGATCAGCGCGTCGCGGGCCTCCGGGCGCGCCCAGAGGTGGCGCACTCCCGAGACCATGCCCCGCACCACGTTGCGCACGGCCGCCGCGACCTCGTCCGGCTCACGCTCCAGGTGCGGTCCCAGCTCGTCGTGGCCCAGGGTGAGGGAGACCAGCGCCGCCCCGGCGAAGCCGAGCGCGGCCACGAACAGGATGAGCCCGGTGCCCAGGGCGTCCTCGCCGCCAAACAGCCCGATCGCGGCGCCCGCCCCCGCGCCCAGGAAGCTCGCCGCGGTACCGCTGGTCGGCGTGACCGCGTTGGCCATCATCAGCTTGTCCCGGGCCACCACGTAGGGCAGCCCGGCGGACAGTCCGGACAGGAAGAAGCGGTTGACGCTCAGTACCAGGAGCGCGGCGAGGAGGAAGGCCGGGCTCTCGCCCTCCGACACCAGGAACGCGCTCGCCACCGCGAGCGCCGCCTTGGCCAGGGAGGACAGCAGCAGGATCTGGCGCCGGGGCCACCTGTCGATCAGCACCCCGGCGAACGGGGCCACCACCGAGAACGGCAGGAGCAGCACGGCGAAGGCCGCGGCGACGGCACCGGCGCTGGTGTGCTGCTCGGGGGTGAAGAAGACGAAGCCCGCCAGCCCGGCCTGGTACACCCCGTCGGAGAACTGCGCCACCAGCCGGGTGCCGAACAGGCGGCGGAACCGGGGCCCCCGCAGGACCACGCGCAGATCACCGAAGAAGGACACGGCACCAAGGGTAGGCCGTGCCCGGGGCCGGGGCGGCCCCGGGGAGGGACCGGCCCGGCCGGGCGCCGGGACCGCTCGCCTGAACGCTCTACTCGCCAGCGCTACCGTTCTGGTCGGACTGGTCGGAGATGAACTGCTCGACCTTGTCGTGGGCCTCGGCGTCGCTGTACTGCTCGGGCGGGGACTTCATGAAGTAGGAGGACGGGCCCAGGATCGGGCCGCCGATGCCGCGGTCCTTGGCGATCTTGGCGGCGCGGACCGCGTCGATGATGATGCCCGCGGAGTTGGGGGAGTCCCAGACCTCCAGCTTGTACTCCAGGTTCAGCGGCACGTCGCCGAACGCACGCCCCTCCAAACGGATGTAGGCCCACTTGCGGTCGTCCAGCCACGGCACGTGGTCCGACGGGCCGATGTGCACCGAGCCGGCCTTCAGCTCGTGGGGGATCTGCGAGGTGACGGACTGCGTCTTGGAGATCTTCTTGGACTCCAGGCGGTCGCGCTCCAACATGTTCTTGAAGTCCATGTTGCCGCCGAAGTTGAGCTGGTACGTGCGGTCCACGATCACACCGCGGTCCTCGAACAGCTTGGACAGCACCCGGTGGGTGATGGTCGCGCCGATCTGCGACTTGATGTCGTCGCCGATGATCGGCACACCGGCTCTGGTGAACCGCTCGGCCCACTCGGGGTCGGAGGCGATGAACACCGGCAGGGCGTTGACGAAGGCGACGCCCGCGTCGATCGCGCACTGGGCGTAGAACTTGCCGGCCTCCTCCGAACCCACCGGGAGGTAGGACACGAGCACGTCGGCCTTGCTGGCCTTGAGGGCCGCGACCACGTCCACCGCGTCCTCGGGGGACTCCTGGATGATCTCGCGGTAGTACTTGCCGAGTCCGTCGTAGGTCGGTCCGCGCATGACGGTGACGCCGGTCGGCGGCACGTCGCAGATCTTGACGGTGTTGTTCTCGCTGGCCGTGATGGCGTCGGCCAGGTCGTGACCGACCTTCTTGGCGTCCACGTCGAAGGCTGCGACGAACTCGATGTCGCGCACGTGGTACGGGCCGAACTGCACGTGCATCAGGCCTGGTACCCGGGACTCGGGGTTGGCGTCCTTGTAGTAGTGCACGCCCTGGACGAGCGACGCCGCACAGTTGCCGACGCCCACGACGGCTACACGTACCGAACCCATTGGTCCTTGCTCCTTCTTGTTCGCGAACATGGATTCCACGGCGCACGACGACGGGACCGCGCCGACGGCGGCTCCGGGTCCCGTCGTCCCGCGTTCGTTTCCCGTATGTGGTCAGCAGCGCACACGGCGTTTCTGTTCCCTCCCACCGTCCCGCACCGCCCTCGGCGGGCGGTGTCCGGCGCGCGGAGCCCCCCGTGCCCTCTCCGCCGTCCTCGGCGGACGGCCCGGGCGCGGTTCGCGTCCCGCGACGAGAACCGCAGGGGGAACATGCATGTCTGGCTGTTTTGTTCAGTTCTGACTCTATCCCCGCCCACCTGCGGGCCCGCATGCCGGACCTGTGACACGCGTCCGCGTCCGCGTGCGCGCGTCGGCCGCCGTCCGTGAACCCCCGGAATCCTGCGGGGAAAATCTCACACACCCATCCCTACCAGCGTCGACACCGAACACCTCTCGGGCGGGTTGTCGCCCGGTCGGCTCGTCGGCGTTCGGTTTGCCTGCCCTGAACTGGCACAACGGGCGTTTCCCGGCGAAACATGACCAGGTGTCCCAGGACGCGCGATAACCTCGCGCGTGGGTTGTGCTATACCGTTCGATCGCTCTAACGTGACCTGTGATTTGCGTGCGTAGCCGGTAGAGCCCCCGGACCCAGCCCCTGCCGCGGCGGCGTTTCCGTAGGCACCGAGCACCGAGGGCTGTCGCTCCCGCAGGCCAACGACCAGGAGGAAGAAGCGGCTTACGTCTTCGCGACCTGTGTGAAAACCCCCGCCCGCCTTCAGGCGTCCTTTATGAAGCCTTGAACGACAGGCACAGCGTTGGACACGGCCACGCCGGTCCGGTCCACGCCAGTCATCGCGAGAAGCAGGTCGCGGATCACCGATCCCCCAGGGGGACCGTCCCCCCGTTTCCACCAAGGAATCGTCAGGCCGACCGGCCGTGAGAGGCAATCGAGGACCACGTGAGTACCGAACGACGACGGAACGCCGATGGCGGCCGTCGCCGGGCCGACGGCCCGGCCGACGGCTCGCGCGGCGGCGGCGGACGGCGCCGGGCCGACGGCCCGCCCCGGGACGAACCCTCCGGAGGCCGCCGACGCCCGGACGCCGGTGACGGCTTCTGGGGAGACGACGCCGGGCCCGAGCGCCCGCGCCGCCGACGCCCTCCGGAGCAGGAGGCCCGTTCCGAGGGCCGCCGCCGTTCCGAGGGCGAGCGCCCGCGCCGCCCCGAGGGACAGCGACGCGCCCCCGCGGACGGCGACCGCCCCCGCCGCCGCTCCGAGGGCGAGCGTCCCCGGCGCCCCCAGGACGGCGAGCGCTCCGGCCGCCGTTCCGAGGGCGAGCGCCCGCGCCGTCCCGAGGGACAGCGCCGCCGCCCGGACGAGGACCCCCGCGGCCGCCGCAGGGCGGCCGGTTCCGGACCGCGCGACCCCCGAGACCCCCGTGACCGCGGCCGTGACCGCGAGAACGCCGCCCGCTCCGAGGGGCGGCGCGCCCCGGGCCGCGGCTCCCGCGCCGCCGCCGGAGGTGGAGGCCGAGGAGGCCGGGGAGGCGGTCGGCGCCGCGGCCGCGACGAGGAGCCGGACGACCGCCCCTGGTTCAAGCGCTTCCTGTCCAAGGCGTGGAAACCCGCCCTGGCCGTCTTCGGCCTGATGATCATCGGCGGCGTGGCGACCTTCGCGATCCTGTACGCCACCGCCCCCAACGTGGACGAGCTGGACGCCAAGGCGGACACCGAGCTGTCCGCCACCCAGATCATGTGGGCCCCGGAGGGCGACGCCGACCCCGAGGTCGCGGTCACCACGGGCGAGGTCAGGCGGGTCGAGGTCCAGAGCGAGGACATCCCGCAGACGGTCATCAACGGCGTGCTCGCCGCCGAGCAGCGCACCTTCTACACCGACCCCGGCATCAGCGTCTCCGGTATCGGTCGCGCCCTCCTCTCCGGCGGTGAGGCGGGCGGCGGTTCCACCATCACCCAGCAGATGGCCCGGAACTACTACAGCGACCTGGAGATCGACAACCAGTACATCCGCAAGATCCGCGAGATCTTCATCTCCATCAAGCTCAACCAGCAGATGGAGAAGGAGGAGATCCTCTCGACCTACCTCAACACCATCTACTTCGGCCGCAACTCCCTGGGTATCCAGATGGCCGCCCAGTCCTACTTCGGCAAGGACCTGGACGAGCTGACCGACGCCGAGGGCGCCTTCCTGGGCATCATCATCCAGATGCCCAGCAACTTCCAGGGCGAGATGGGCGACTGGACCAGGACCTACCTCACCGAGGAGCGCTGGCCCTACGTGCAGGACCAGCTGGCGCTCATGCACGAGGAGGACCCCAGCCTCGGCCTGCCCCGGGCGGAGGCCGAGGCCCTGGAGATCCCCGAACTCATCCCCTACGGCACCGAGGAGGGCGAGGAGGAGCAGGAGTACGACCCCAAGTTCGACTACGTCCGCCAGGCGGTCGTCCAGGAGATCGAGGAACGCTACTCCGAGCAGGGGATCAACGCCCAGGACATCGCCACCCAGGGCTTCGTCGTGCAGACCTCGCTGGACCCCGCGCTCATGGACGCCGCGCGCAGCTCCTTCGACGTCCTGCCGTCCACGCCCGAGGACACGATGATGGGTCTGACCGCGGTCGACCCCGCCACGGGGCAGATCGTCGCCTTCCACGGGGGCGACAACGTGGTCGAGGACGTCAACAACTCGCTGACCCACCGGACGCAGGCGGGTTCGTCCTACAAGCCCTACGTGCTCGCCACCGCGCTCAAGAACGACGTCAGCCTCAACAGCACGTTCGACGGCGACTCCCCCCAGGAGTTCCCGGGGCTGCAAAGCGAGGTCATCAACGCGGGCGACAGGAGCTGGGGGCCGGTCAACCTGATCCAGTCCACCGCCCAGTCGATCAACACCCCGTTCGTGGAGCTGGCGGTGCGGATGACCCCGGCCGCGGTGGACGAGCTCGCGGTCCAGGCCGGTGTGGCCGAGGAGCAGACCACGACCTCGGCTCAGGGGCCGCTCATCGCGCTGGGCACCCACCAGGTGAGCGCGCTGGACCAGGCCGAGGGCTACTCCACCTTCGCCGCGGGCGGCGTGCACCGCCCGGCGCACATGGTCACCGAGCTGCGCACCGCCGACGGCCAGGTCGTTCCGCCCGACGACGCGGACCTGCTGGCCGACGGCGAGCAGGTGGTCACCGAGGACGTCGCGGCCGACGTCACCTACGCCATGACCCAGGTGGTCGAGCCCGGCGGCGGTGGCGATCAAGCCGCGCTGCCCGACGGGCGCCCCGTCGCGGGCAAGACCGGTACCTCCAGCGACGCGGTCTCCGCGTGGTTCGTGGGCTACACGCCGCAGCTGGTCGCCGCGGTGGGCCTGAGCCGTGCGGACGCCAGCCAGCCCCTGGAGTTCGACGGCCAGACCGCGGGCGAGATCTTCGGTGGCACCACCTCGGCCAACGTGTGGCGCGAGTTCATGACCACGGCCATGGAGGGCGTCGAACCGGCGCAGTTCCCGCCGCCCGCCTACGTCGGTACGGAACAGAGCTTCGTGCCCACGCCGTCCCCGAGTGCCGAGCCGAGCGACGAGCCCACGGACGAGCCCTCGGTCGAGGAGTCCCCGAGCGAGAGCCCGCCGGAGTGCGACCCGGCGATGCCCGACTCCCCGGAGTGCCAGGACCAGCAGACCGACGAGCCCTGCGAACCCGGAATGGGCCGGGACTGCCCGGAGAGCCCCGGCACGGGAGGCCAGGATGAATGCGGCGTGTGGCCCCAACCCGCATGTGAGGACACCGAGCCGACCGGCGACGCCACGGACTCCGAGCAGGACGGCGAGGACCAGGGCGGCTGGCCCTTCCGGGCGAACGAGGCCGGGAGCGACGCCAACAGGATGATCATCCTCGGCCGGAACGACTGACCCGGTTCCGGATGAGCGAGGGGGCCGGTGCGCGTGGAGCGCACCGGCCCCCTTCGTGTGTACCCGGGGTCCGTCCACAGGCCGCACCGGGAGGTGTGCGGCTGCTGGTAATCTTGGGTCCCGTATGGCTCAGAGTCCGCGCGACGCCCGCCTCCGCGGCGCGGAACCCGTCCCGGACTCCTGCCCTCCTGCTATGGAGATTCCATGGCCGCGACAGTCCAGAGGAGGAACGTACGCCTATGCGTCGTTACGAACTCATGATCATCCTCGACCCCAACCTCGACGAGCGCACCGTCGCCCCGTCGTTGGAGAACTTCCTGGGTGTCGTCCGCAACGACGGCGGCTCGGTGGAGAAGGTCGACATCTGGGGCAAGCGCCGTCTCGCCTACGACATCGACAAGAACGCCGAGGGCATCTACGCGGTGATCGACCTCACCGCCGAGCCCGCCACGGTCAAGGAGCTGGACCGCCAGCTCGGTATCGCCGAGGCCGTGCTCCGCACCAAGGTGCTCCGCCCCGAGGTCCACTAGGCGGCACCCCGCCGCCGCCCCCCGCCCCGACTTCCGTCCCCGGCCCTGATCGTTATGTCAGTGGTGGCGCGGATGATCGGGGGAACAGGCGAAACCGCCTGATCCGACTACCTCGAACCGGAGCCCATCCATGGCAGGCGAAACCCAGATCACGCTCGTCGGCAACCTGGTCGACGACCCTGAACTGCGCTTCACTCCCAGTGGAGCCGCGGTCGCCAACTTCCGTGTGGCCTCGACGCCCCGCACCTTCGACCGCGCGTCGGGGGAGTGGAAGGACGGCGAGTCCATGTTCCTCACCTGCACCGTCTGGCGGCAGTACGCGGAGAACGTGGCCGAGAGCCTTCAGCGCGGCATGCGCGTCATCGTGCAGGGCCGACTGAAGCAGCGCTCGTACGAGACCCGCGAGGGTGAGAAGCGGACCGTCTTCGAGATCGACGTCGACGAGGTCGGCCCGGCCCTGCGCAGCGCCACCGCCAAGGTGACCAAGTCGCAGCGCCAGGGTGGCGGCGGCGGCTTCGGTGGCGGCGGTGGCGGCGGTTTCGGTGGCGGCCAGCCCCAGCAGGGCGGCGGCTACGGGAACCAGAGCGGCGGCTTCGGCGGGTCGCAGGGCGGCGGAGGCCGCAGCGGTCCCCCGGCCGACGACCCGTGGGCGACCAACGGCGGCGGTGGCGGCGGTGGCGGCGGTTTCGGTGGCGGAAGCGGGGGCTTCTCCGACGAGCCCCCGTTCTAGCCGCGGCAGTACCCCGTCCGGCGCCCCGAGGTGCCAGACCCCTTTCCACATCAGACCATCCCCGGGAGGACCCCGGGGCTCTTGCGAAGGAGCACCACGATGGCTAAGCCGGCAGCGCGCAAGCCCAAGAAGAAGGTTTGCCTCTTCTGCCAGGAGAAGCAGTCCTACATCGACTACAAGGACACCACGCTTCTCCGCAAGTTCATCTCCGAGCGCGGCAAGATCCGCGCCCGCCGCGTCACGGGTAACTGCACCCAGCACCAGCGCGACGTCGCGACCGCGATCAAGAACGCGCGCGAGGTGGCCCTGCTGCCCTACACCAGCACCGCCCGCTAACGGCGATACCCGAGGGAGGTTTTTGTCGTGAAGCTGATTTTGACCCACGAGGTCAACGGTCTCGGAGCCCCCGGCGATGTCGTCGAGGTGAAGAACGGCTACGGTCGCAACTACCTGCTGCCCCGTGGGTTCGCCATCCGGTGGACGCGCGGCGGTCAGAAGCAGATCGACCTGATCCAGCGCGCGCGCTCCGCGCGTGACATCCGCACGCTGGACGAGGCCCAGCAGGTCGCGGGCCGCGTCAACGCGCTCACCGTGCGCCTCAAGCAGCGCGCCGGCGAGGGTGGCCGCCTGTTCGGCTCGGTCACGCCCGCGGACATCGCCGACGCCGTCAAGGCGACCGGTGGTCCCGAGCTGGACAAGCGCCGGATCGAGATCAAGAACCCGATCAAGGCCGTCGGAAGCCACAAGGTCCAGGTCCGCCTGCACCCCGAGGTCTCCGCGACGATCAAGCTGGACGTCGTCGGTTCCTGACCGACGCCGTGCACGTCGGGCCCCGTCTCCCTCCGGGAGGCGGGGCCGCGCTGTTTCCGCGCCTTCGGACCCCCGTTGTGAGCCCGGCGTCAACGGAGACGGTCCGCGATCTCGCGGAGTTCTCCTGACACGCCTGGTCAACAGACAACCCTTTGATTACTCTTTGTAATCTATCGTGTTCTCTGTGTTGGTGTCGTACGTTGCACCACCCAGCACGGAGAGGACGCAGAGCCATGACCGTGGAAAGAAGAGACGAGCCGGGCCGACACACACGGGTGGACCGCAGGACCGTTCTGCGGGGAACCGCCCTCGCCGCCGGGGGAGTGCTCCTCGGCGGGATCACGGGGATCCCCGTCGCGGACCGGGCCTCCGCGGCCACACGACCCAAGGTGTACACGCGCGCCGACTGGGGGGCGCGCGCCCCGAAGAACAAGATCGAGGTCGTGGGCCGCGGGCCCACGCACATCGTCGTGCACCACACCGTCACGGCGAACGCGTCCGACACCTCGACCTCGCACGCCGCGTCGCTGTCCCGCTCCATCCAGCGGTACCACATGGACACCAACGGGTGGAGCGACATGGGGCAGCAGTTCACCATCAGCCGCGGCGGGCACATCATGGAGGGACGCGACCAGAGCCTCCGTGCCGTCAGCGCGGGGCACCACGTGCTCGGCGCGCACACCGCCAACCACAACGAGCACGCGATCGGCATCGAGAACGAGGGCACCTACACCTCGGCGGTCCCGCCCGCGGTCCTGCTGGCGTCCTTGGCGGACACCTGCGCCTGGCTGTGCCTGGCCTACCGGCTGGACCCCGACGAGGCCATCGTCGGCCACCGCGACTTCAACACGACGGGCTGCCCCGGTGACAAGCTCTACTCGGCGCTTCCCCAGCTCCGCTCCGACGTCAGGCGCATGATGCGGAAGCAGCTCGCCCACCCGGGCGGGGCGGCGGTCGCGGCACCGGAGCCCGACGAGCTGCCCACCTACCCCGACGTGCCGCGGGACGAGCAGGTGGTGCCCTACCGCCACGGACCCGCCGTCGGTGAGCGCGACACGTTCACGTGACCCGTTCGGTTCACCGAGGGGCACAGGCGCCGGGCCCGTCACGGCCACGCCGTGGCGGGCCCCTGGTCAGGGCCGGTACGCGCCGGTGACCAGCCAGGCCGTACTCCGGGTCCGGAACCCGAGGGTGACCGCGCGGGCGAGGATCCACACCCCGAAGGCGATCCACAGGCTCACCAGGGCCCACACGGGACCGTCCGCCAGCCGCGGCAGGACCAGGGCGAACGGCAGGAAGACCAGCATCGTCCACAGGGACGCCCACGCCAGGTAACGCTGGTCCCCGGCGCCCATCAGCACGCCGTCCAGCACCATGGTCACCCCGCTCAGCGGCTGCAACAGCGCGACCACCACCAGCGAGGCCGTGATCAGGACGCGCACCTCGGGGTCGGAGGTGAACGGGACCCACGCCCACGGCAGCACCAGGAACACCACCGCCGTGAAGACCAGGCCCAGCCCCACGCCCCACTCCACCATGCGCCGCGTGGCGTCCCGGGTGCCCTGGACGTCCCCCGCACCCAGGTAGCGGCCCACGATGGACTGCCCGGCGATGGCGATCGCGTCCATGGCGAACACCAGCAGCGCCCAGATGTTGTGGCTCACCTGGTGCGCGGCGATCGACGCGTCGCCCAGCCGGGCCGCCACAGCCGTGGTCACCAGAGCCACCACACGCATCGACACGCTGCGCAGGAACAGGGCGAACCCCGCCGAGGCCGAGGCCCGCAGGCCCGCCGTCGTGGGCATGAGCGACACGCCCTCGCGCCGGGCGGCGCGCGCGATCATCACCACGTACCAGAACGCGCCCCCGCCCTGGGCGAGCACCGTCGACCAGGCCGAACCCGCGACGCCCCAGTCCAGGACCAGCACGAACACCGCGCACAGCACCGCGTTGCCGACGTAGGAGCAGACCGCCACCACCAGCGGGGTCCGGGCGTCCTGGAGGCCGCGCAGTACGCCGGTGCCCGCCATGACGATGAGGAGGAACGGCGTGCTGAGCAGGCTGACGCGCAGGTAGGTCAGGGCGTAGGGCGCCACTCCGGGCGAGGCGCCCAGTGCCTCCACCAGCACCGGGCCGAGCGGCCAACCGATCGCGACGGCCGCGAGGCCCAGCAGGACCGCGAGCCACAGCCCGTCCACGCCGTCCCGCACGCCCCCGGGGACGTCGCCCGCGCCGAACCTGCGCGAGACGGCCGCGGTGGTGCCGTAGGCGAGGAAGACGCAGACGGCCACGAGCGTGAGCAGCACCTGCCCGGCCACGCCGAGGCCGCCCAACGCCTCGGTGCCCAGTGTGCCGACGATCGCCGAGTCGGTGAGCAGGAACAGGGGCTCACTGATGAGCGCGAAGAACGTCGGGACCGCCAAGGCGAGGATCTCGCGGTCGTGGCGGTGCCGGAAAGGGGCGGCCGAAAGCAGTTGTGGCATGACCAGCACACAGTATCGGACACGCGTTCTACGCGGGTGTGGAGTTGTCCACACCCCGGCCGAAGCCTGTGGATAACTTGTGGAAACACGCCCTGTGAGGCATCTTGCACCCCCTGACTGCATCCTGTGTTTTTGCAGGTCAAAGGCTGTATGTAGAGGTCGCGACAAAGTTATCCACAGGTGATGTGCACAACCTCGGTCCGGGATGTCCTGCGGGGCACCGGACATGGTGGTAAGGGACGTGTCCACAACCTCCGGCCGAGGCGCCTCCGGCGTCCGCCATGGGGCATCCTGGAAGGGTCGGCCCGTTCCCGGGTCGACGGAGGTACCGTCCCGGGGGAGCGTTCGTGAGTGTCGCTGAGCAGCCACCTGAAGAAGGCGGATACGAGCGCACCCCGCCCCACGACATCCAGGCCGAGCAGAGCGTGCTCGGCGGCATGCTGCTGTCCAAGGACGCCATCACCCAGGTCGTGGAGATCATCCGCTCCGCGGACTTCTACCGCCCCGCGCACCAGATCATCTACGAAAGCGTCGTCGACCTCTTCTCCCGCGGCGAGCCCGTGGACGCCATCTCGGTCAACGCCGAGCTGACCAAACGCGGCGAGGCCACCCGGGTCGGCGGCGCCCTCTACCTGCACACCCTCACCGAGGCCATCCCGACCGCCGCCAACGCGGGCTACTACGCCAAGATCGTCTCCGACCGCGCGGTCCTGCGCCGCCTGGTCGAGGTGGGCACCCGCATCGCCCAGATCGGCTACGCCGGCGACGGCGAGGTGGACGACCTGGTCGACCACGCCCAGGCCGAGATCTACAAGGTCGCGGAGAAGCGCACCGGCGAGGACTACGTCGCGCTGGCCGACATCATGCCGGGCGCCCTGGACGAGATCGAGGCGATCGGCGCCCACGACGGGACCATGACCGGCGTGCCCACCGGCTTCGCCGACTTCGACGCGCTCACCAACGGCCTCCACCCCGGCCAGATGGTCATCATCGCCGCCCGCCCCGCCGTGGGTAAGGCGCTGGCCCTGGACACCCCCCTCCCCACACCCGGCGGATGGACCACCATGGGAGAGGTGGAGGTCGGTGCCGAGCTGATCGCCGCCGACGGGACCCCCACCCGGGTGGTCGCAGCCACCGAGGTCATGACCGGGCGTCCCTGCTTCGAGGTCGTGTTCGACGACGGCACCACCGTGGTCGCCGACGGCGACCACCAGTGGCTGACCCACACGCGAGCCTCGCGGCGCGCGGCCCAGGAGGCCGGGGCCCGGGGCACCGTTCCCCGTGTGCTGCCCGAGGTGCGGACCACCAGGGAGATCGCCCGGACCCTGCGTACGGAGACCGCTGACCGCAGGTTGAACCACTCGGTGGTCAACGCGGCGGCGATCGAGCTGCCCGAACGCGATCTCCCCCTGCCGCCCTACTTCCTCGGCGCCTGGCTCGGTGACGGAGCCTCCGCCGCCGCCCGGGTCACCGGCACGGACCCCGAGGTCCTGCTCAACATCGAGGCCGAAGGACTCGTGACCAAGCCGGTCGGCTCCACCGGCATGACCTACGGTGTCTTCCTGCCGGAGGAGGACACCGCGCCCGCGGCCCGTGAGTGCGTCGGCGGCCACGGCAGTGTCCAGGCGCGGTTGCGCGCCCTCGGAGTCCTGGGCAACAAGCACATCCCCCAGGAGTACCTGCGCGCCTCGGCCGACCAACGGCGCGCCCTCCTCGCCGGTCTGCTGGACACGGACGGCACGGTGAACGCCACCGGCTCCGTGCGGTTCGCGGTCACCAGCCAGCGCCTGGCGAACGACTTCCGGGAGCTGGCGCACGGCCTGGGATACCGCACCGGGATGTCGACCAAGCGGGTCGACGGCCGGTCGGAGGAGTCCTCCACCCGCTACACGGTCACCTTCGGCTCCACGAGCGAGGTCTTCCGGCTCGAACACAAGAGGCGTGCGCACCGGGAGCGCGGCGCCGACCGCGGTTACGCGCGGATCGGCTCCCGGTTCGTCACCGAGGTGCGACCGGTGGAGAGCGTTCCGGTCCGCTGCGTCCAGGTAGACCACCCGGACCACCTGTTCCTGGCCACGCGGTCGATGGTCCCCACCCACAACTCGACGCTGGCCCTGGACTTCGCGCGTGCGGCGTCCATCAAGCACGACATGACCGCGGTCTTCTTCAGCCTGGAGATGGGGCGCAACGAGATCGTCATGCGCCTGCTGTCGGCGGAGGCCCGGGTGCCCCTGCACACCATGCGCTCGGGACTGATGACCGACGAGGACTGGACCCGCCTGGCCAGGCGCATGGGCGAGGTGGCCAACGCGCCCCTGTTCATCGACGACTCCCCGAACATGTCGATGATGGAGATCCGGGCCAAGTGCCGACGGCTCAAGCAGCAGCACGACCTCAAGCTGGTCATCGTCGACTACCTCCAGCTGATGAGCTCGCCCGGCCGGGTGGAGAGCCGCCAGCAGGAGGTCTCGGAGATGTCCCGGTCCCTCAAGCTCCTGGCCAAGGAGCTGGAGGTCCCGGTGGTGGCGCTCTCCCAGCTCAACCGAGGCCCCGAGCAGCGCACCGACAAACGCCCACAGGTATCCGACCTCCGTGAGTCGGGATGTCTGGTCGAGGAGACCCGGGTGCTGCGTGCGGACACGGGTGCCGAGGTGACCATGGGAGACCTCTTCCGGAGCGGAGAACGTGACGTTTCGGTCTGGTCGCTCGATGAGCGCCTTCACCTGGTTCCCCGTACCCTGACGAACGTCTTCTCCAGTGGGGTGAAGGAGGTGTTTCGTCTGCGGTTGGCTTCCGGGCGTGAGGTCACCGCCTCTGGGAACCATCCGTTCCTCACCATTGACGGGTGGGAGGCACTGGAGGATCTTCAGGTCGGCGGCAAGGTCGCTGTGGCACGAAGCGTCCCCGAACCGGAGCGCACCACCGAGTGGCCCGAAGCCGAAGTGGTCATGCTCGCCCATCTCATCGGTGACGGCTCCTTCGTGCGCCGTCAGCCGATCCGCTATGCCAACACCGACGAGGCGAACCTGTCTGTAGTGGAGGAGGCCGCCCGACACTTCGGTGTCACAGCTGTGCGGGATGACTACGCCGCCGCGCGGACGACCACGCTCAGGCTGCCGGCACCTTTCAGGCTGACCCATGGGAAGCGTAATCCCATCGCCGCCTGGCTCGACGAACTGGGGCTGTTCGGATTGCGCAGCCATGAGAAGTTCGTACCCGACGAGGTCTTCTCCCTCTCGGACCGGCAGGTCGCCCTGTTCCTTAGGCATCTTTGGGCTACTGACGGATGCGCGTACTGGAACCAGCGGGGAAACCAGGCTCGGATCTACTACGCCACCACGAGCCGTCGCCTGGTTGACGACGTCGCCAGGCTGCTCGCACGGCTCAACATCATGACCCGGATCAAGCAGAGCCGGAAGGGAACCTACCGCGTCTGCCACACCCTGGACATTTACGGTATCGACAACCAGCGGCGGTTCGCCGAGCTGGTCGGCTGCCACGGAGCACGGGCGGAGCAGTTGGCCGTCTGCATGGCCGGGCTCGCCGAAAGGAAGTCGAACCCCAATCTGGACACGATTCCGGTTCAGGTGTGGGACAGGGTTCGGAGGGGCATCCAGGCGCAGGAGATGACCCATCGGGAGTTCGCCTCCGCCATGGGGACGGAGTTCCGCGGGAGCACGTTGTGGAAACATGCTCCTAGCCGGACCCGCCTCTCCCGCGTCGCCGGTGTCCTGGAAGACGCCGAACTCGAACTCCTGGCCACCAACGACGTCTTCTGGGACGAGGTCGTGGAGATCGAGCCGTTGGGGGAGCGCGAGGTTTTCGACGCCACGGTCGCTGGCATGCACAACTTCGTGGCCAACGGAATCAACGTCCACAACTCGATCGAGCAGGACGCGGACATGGTCATCCTGCTCTACCGCGAGGACGTGCACGACAAGGAGTCGCCGCGTGCGGGCGAGGCGGACATCATCGTGGCCAAGCACCGCAACGGCCCCACGGCGGACGTGACCGTGGCCTTCCAGGGCCACTACAGCCGGTTCGTCGACATGGCGCCCGGATAGGCCACCGCGTCGGGGCCCGCCGCGTAGCGGGCCCCGAATATCGGCTAGTCGTAATAGCGTTTTATGGTCAAGCCGATTTGTCGACAAAGCGCTACGGTCGCTTCACGCGGAGTCGCTGACCACGATCCCCTCCCGTAGTTCCAGGTGCCGGCCGGTGAAGCGCTGCCGGGTCCTGCGGTCGTGGGTGACGACCACCAGCGTGCCCTCGTAGCGCGTCAGCGCCTCCTCCAGGTCCTCCACGAGACCGGGGGAGAGGTGGTTGGTCGGCTCGTCCAGCAGCAGCAGGTCGTAGGCCCCCGACGTCAGACGGGCGACCTCGATCCTCCGGCGCTGGCCCACCGACAGGGACGCCACCGGCTGGTCCAGCTCCCCGGGCCGGAACAGCCCGAGCGAGGCGAGCTCGTCGTGGTGGTCCTCGGAGAACCCGGGCCGCCCCGCGGCGTAGGCGCCGAGCACGGTCTGTCCGGCTGCGAAGGAGCCGTCCTCCTGACGCAGGTAACCGACCCGGCCGGGGACCGAAACCCGGCCCTCGTCGGGGACCGCGTCCCCGGACAGGATCCGGAGCAGGGTGGTCTTGCCCGCCCCGTTCGGCCCGGTGACCAGCACGCGCTCGCCCGGGGCCAGGTCCAGACAGGGCACCTCCAGGCGGTGGTCCACCCGGACCCCCTCCAGTGATGCGGTCGGAGTGCTCCCCCCGGCAGTGCTCCCCCCGGCAGGGGCCCCGGTGAACCCGGCGGTCATCCGCAGCGGTACCGGCGGCGGCGCCACCGGGTTGTCGGTCAGCCTCTCCATCCTCTCCTTGGCGTTGCGAATGCGGCCCATGGAACCGTGCGCGGCCCCCCGCATCCTGAACGCCCCGTGGCCGAACGCGGCCTTCTCCATCTTGCGCGGGATGGCTTGCAGGGCCGCGACGCTGTTCTCGGCCAGCCTGCGCTGCCTGGCCAGGTCGGCCCTCCACTCCTCGTACTCGCGGATCCACCGGGCCCTGGCCGAGGCCTTGGCGGCCAGGAACCCGTCGTAGCCGTTGCCGTACCGGTTGATCCGGCGCAGGTCGTGGTCGACCTCCAGGACGGTGTCGGTCACGTTGGCCAGGAACGCGCGGTCGTGGGTGACGGCCACGACCGTGCCCCGGTGGCGGCGGAGCCGGTCCTCCAACCAGGCGACCGCGCGGTCGTCCAGGTCGTTGGTGGGCTCGTCCAGCAGGAGCAGCTCGGGCGAGGCCGCCAGCATCGCGGCCAGGGCCAGGCGCGAGCGCTCCCCTCCGGAGAGGGTGCTCAGCGGGCGGCGCCGGTCCAGGCCGGGAAGGCCCAGCCCGTACAGCCCGGCGTCGACGCGCGCGTCGGCGTCGTAGCCGCCGCGCGCCTCGAACCGGACGAGCAGGTCGCCGTAGGCGTCCAGCTCCTCGGGGGTGGCGGAGCCGAGCGTGCTCTCCGCCGCGCGCAGGCGTGCCTCCATGTCGCGCAGGACGGCCAGGGCGGAGTCGATCGCGTCGCCGACGGTGCCGGTGGAGACCCCCACCGCCTCCAGGGTCTGCGGCAGGTAGCCGGTTCCTCCTGGGGCCCGGACCGTGAGGTCGCCGTTGGTGGGCTCCTCCTCCCCGGCGAGCAGGCGCAGCAGCGTGCTCTTGCCCGAGCCGTTGTCGCCGAGAATCCCGACGCGCTCGCCCGGGCTGATGGTGAGGGTGACACGGTCGAGCACGGTGTGGTCGCCGTAGCGGTGGGTGATGTCGTTGAGGGTGAGCTGGGACTGTGCTCGTACTGGGGCGGTGAGCATGCGCGCCTCCTGATCTGCGGTATGGCTGGGGAAGGAGCCGCGGATCGACGGTGGGGCGCTGGCGTTCCGGTTTTCGGACAGAGGGCGCGGCGGTGGCGCGTGTCCGAGGAGGGGAACGGTGAGGCCTTCCGTGGTCGACCGCGGTACGGCGACGCCTGAGAGCGTGGACAGCACCGCTGGGCAGCGCTGGGCGCTGGCGGTGGTGGCTCGGACGTCGGACGCGGGACTACAGGAAGTTCAGCCTCATGGGGAAGACGATACGTCTCGTTTCGGCAGGCGTCAAGCGGGTTTCCGTGAGACGGACATCACTGGATGCCGGATGGCAGGGGCCCTGTAAGGGCTATCCACATCACTCTTTATGGTCAAGCCGATTTGTCGACAAAGAGGCGTGGCGACAGGAGTGCGCTGGGGTGAGGTGCTGTGCGGAGGCCCCGCACACGACGAGGGGCCGCCCCGCGGGACGGCCCCTCTGCTCGCTTCGGTTCGTCTGTGCGCCCGTGCGCCGGGTCCGTCCGTCCGGACGGCCACGGGGACCGACGGCGAAGGCCTCCCCGGCCCGGAGAACCGGGCGGGGGAGGCCTTCGCGGCAGCCGCTGACTAGAGCCAGCGGACCTCGGGGCGGCTCCGACCGTTCTCGTCGGTGACCAGCACCCAGTGCATGATCGGGTGTCCCGACGTCGTCGCGTCGGCGTCCTCGCGGGGCTGTGGGACGTTGACCGGCTCGGTCGCAAGACCGGAGAGGCGCTTGGTCCCAGCCGAGAAGCGGATGCGCCGACGGGTCGTCGAGAACCGAGTGGGGTGGGGTGCACGGTCCGTCCTGCGCGCCATGGGACCCTCCTCGTTTCCGTTTCAGATGTCCCAAGTTAACCCTACGTTCACCTTAGAGTCAATTCGCGGGGTTCGGGGCTTGGTCCATCGGGGGTTGCGACCTCCGTATGAGGCCTGTTCGTAGAACTGCCCAGGTCGGGAAGTTCTATGCGTGATGTGGCGAGTGCCGTGCGTGACGATCCGCTGACCTGCGTCGAGGGAAGGGGTGTGTCACTCCGAGGCAAGGTGAACGGAAGGTGAACGAAACGCGAAGGAGGGTGCTCGACCCGGGCCGCGCCGTGGTTCCGCGCGGTGGCCCGCCTGCCGCGGGCTCGGCGCCGTGCTCGCCCCATCCGCCGGGAGGACGCCCGGCCGTGTGCGGCGGCCACGGCTCACCGAGACCCGTCCCCCACCTGCCCGGAGGGCGCCCGGAACACGGCAGGAGCACCCGCCGGGACGGCGGGTGCTCCGTGGTCCTACGGTTTCGAGGCGCGGAGTTCACTCCTTGAAGATGAGCCCCACGACCTCCAGGTAGAGCTGCTCCGGGTAGGGGATGAAGTCGATCCGGCTCAGGGCCTGGTCCTGACCGGCCGACTCCATCACGAAGGTCCCGTAGCCGAGGAAGCGGCCCAGCAGGGTCCGCTCGAACCTCATGTCGGTGACCTTGCCCAGCGGCATCATGTTCACCTGCCGGATGATCAGGCCGGTGGTCAGCAGGAGCCGCGCTGAGGTGATGACGAAGTAGTCCACCGACCACTCCGCGACCCGCCACACGAACCACACCAACACCAGCAGCCACACCCACCAGATGATCGCCAGCGTCGCGGCGCTGTCGGCGATGGAGGTGTTGCTGAGGATTCCGGCGAGGATCAACGCGCCGAGGACCGCCCCGACCGGACCGATCAGCACCGCGGGGTGCCGTCGGATGGTCACCACGTCCTGCTCGTGCGGCAGGAGATAGCGGTTGACCGACGCAGGAGCGCTGTTACTCGACGCTACGAGCCGCATGCCACCCGACCGTTCCGGTTACAGGAGCGCGTTGACGAAACGGGACATCGACTCCGCGCCCCCCATCAGACCGCCCAGAGCACTCTCGATGACCCCGGCAGCGCTTTCCGGCTGTGTGAACAGATAGAACGCCACGAAAGCGATGAGCGCGTAGCCGCCCCATTTTTTCAACTTCGCCACGACTGACTCCCCTTGGAATCCACCTGACCCACCAACCCAGCAGTGATTGTCGCACCGACCATCATGCCCGTAAAGCCTGGGGCGCACCCTCGGCGTGGCGGTATGTCGGACCTTCCTCGCTTGCGGGCTGTGTCCGGTTCCGGTGGTGTTGGTAACCCAGTGATTGATGGTCCGGAATGCGGTTCAGGTCCATCGAGGACTATGACATTAAGGACATCGCTGGATATAAGGGGGTAATTCATCGCCCCCTGTGCAGGTCACCCGAGTTCGGACAGGCCGAAAACCACGGACGGTCCTGCTCGGAACCGCTAGGCCTGCTCGGCGAAGGCCAGTGCGAGCACCTGGAGGTGCTGTCGGGCGATCCGTTCCACGAGGTCGGGGGTGGCCTTGCCGGTCACGTCCTCGGCGCCGTGCCGCGCCGCGTCCACGCACCGGGTGACGGTGGAGGTGTGGTGCACCTCGGAGAACTCGTCGGCCAACCGGCTCCGCACCGGTTCGAAGCGAGAGTCGCGGGCGGTCGAGGTGGAGGGGTTCTCGTTCATCTCACTCCTTGGGGGCTACGGGGGTCGCGCTGCGTGTTCTTTCGGGATCTTTCAGTAGCCGCTGGAGGGTGGACGAAGCGTCGCGCCGGAGGAGGCACGGGCGTGCGGTGTCAGCGGGCTGATGAGAGAGGGCTGGGGGTGAGGGGTGTTTCGGTCCGGCTGGTCTCCGCTTACGGGCGGGCGGGAACCATCATCGCTCCTCTCTGTTACATTCCCGTCTCGAAATGAATTCGGCTAATGCGAAGCCGTGTCGGCGCTTGCGCCGACTCGCCGTGTCCACCTGGGTGGACGAAGCAGTCGGCAGCAGGCATGCCCGATTTTCGGACGTTCATTCCTTCGGCCACAAAAAGAACCGAAAAAGCGCCCAACCGTGATCCGGCGGGCGCTGGGGACGGGGGCGGCGGGCCTCAGGCGCAGCCGTAGAGGCGGTCGCCCGCGTCGCCCAGGCCCGGCAGGATGAAGCCCTGCTGGTTCAGCCGCTCGTCCACCGCTGCCGTCACCACGCGCAGGGTCGCGCCGTGGTCGGGATCCAGGTCCTCGGTGAGCCTGTGCTCCACCGCGGTCAGGCCCTCGGGGGCGGCGAGCAGGCAGATCGCGGTGATGTGGTCGGCGCCCCGCTCCACCAGGAGCTTGAGCGCGGCGGCGAGGGTGCCGCCGGTGGCCAGCATCGGGTCCAGTACGTAGCACTGGCGGCCGGACAGGTCCTGCGGCAGCCGGTCGGCGTAGGTGGCGGGCTGGAGGGTGTCCTCGTCGCGGGCCATCCCCAGGAAGCCGACCTCGGCGGTGGGCAGCAGGCGGGTCATCCCGTCGAGCATGCCCAGGCCCGCGCGCAGGATCGGCACCACGAGCGGCGTGGGACGCGTCAGCTGCGTTCCGGTGGTCTCCACGAGCGGGGTCCGGATGGTGACGTCCGTCACTCGGACGTCCCGGGTCGCCTCGTAGGCGAGCAGGGTCACCAACTCGTCGGTCAGGCGCCGGAAGGTCGGGGAGTCGGTCCCCACGTCGCGCAGGGTGGTCAGTTTGTGCGCGACCAGGGGGTGGTCGACGACCAGGGTTTCCAAAGCGTTCTCCGGTTGAGCTGGGACAACAAGACGGTGGCTGGGGAGGAGGCCTGCCCGAGTCTAACCGCGCGCGTCCACCGGACCGGAGGCGCCGCGGTCCGCGCGGCACCCGCTCCGGACCGGCGCGGCCGGGCGACCGGGGCCGTTCTGGGGGCGCGGGTGCGGTGGAGGGGCAGCGGGGATCCGGTTCTCATGAGAACGTGGTCCGGAATGACGTGGACCAAGGGGGACGGTGGTACCGGAGTGATCGTTACCATGTCACTCGCACGGGCGATCCGGGATTCCTTCGTCCGCACCGATACACCGGCCGGGTTGGGGTGACGATGACAGTGCTCGATCATGGTGACGACGACTCGGGCGACTTCGCGGCCATCGCGTACAGGGAAGAGGAGTACTGGGACGTCGACCTGCTTCCCGTGACCCTGACGCACGACCTCAAGGGGCTGATCCACGCCCTGCGCCAGCAGCCGAGCATCAGCGGCTCCCTCGGGCTGGTCTCGGTCGGCGACGACTTCTTCGTCATCGTGCGGGTCTACGGTGAGGACGTCTCCCTCTTCCTCTCCGACGTGACCGCTTCCGTGGACTGGCAGGTGGCCAGGGACGTCCTGGACTACCTGGACATCGACCAGCCGGACGACGACGACCTCGACCAGGTGCTGCCCGCGGGCGACCTGTCCATCGTGGCCGACCTCGGCCTGGACGAGATGGAGCTGGGCGCCCTGGCGGGGGATCTGGACCTGTATCCCGACGAGGTGCTGGCCAGCGTGTCCGAACGACTGGGATTCGCCCAGTCCTTCCAGCGTGTACTGGACGGTATGGGGTAAGGACCTGCTGGAGAAGAGCATCCGGGCGGACAGGAGAGCACGCGGTGTCGACCTTCGCAGCGGTCTTCGCTCCCAACGGGAGGACGTGGCGGGGAACCGAGGTCGAACTCGGGGACGTGGACGTCATCGACGACGTCACCGAACTGATGCTCGACTTCGCGACCGACCGGGGGAGCGGGGTCTCGATCCTGCTCGTGGAGGCCGACGACGAGTGGTTCGCCATCGTGCGCGCCGATGACGACGGCGGGGAGCCGCGCGTGTACCTCTCCGACGCGCGGGTGGTGCACGACCACCCGCTGGCCTCGGTGCTCTCCGAGGCCGGGGGACTGGGCGCGCCGCCGCCCTCCGAGAGCGCCGGGGCCCGGCCCGACCCGCGGCCCGACGGCGACGGCGACCTGCTCACCGACCTGGGCCTGACCGAGGAGGAGCTGCGCTCCCTGTCGGTCGGCGGCGGGGTCCTGCCCAGCGACGTCCTTGCCGTGGTGGCCGAGCGCGCGGGCTTCGCCGAGATCCTCGACGGTATGAGGCTGTGATCGGACGGGACGTCCTCGACGCCGCGCTGCGCGCGGCGATCGCCGAGGGCGAGGCCGCCCTGGAGACGGGCGACGTGCCGGTGGGCGCGGTCGTGCTGGACGCGGACGGCGCCGTCCTGGGAACCGGGCGCAACGAGCGCGAGGCCACCGGGGACCCCACCGCCCACGCCGAGGTGCTGGCGCTGCGGGCCGCCGCACGTGCGCGCGGCGAGTGGCGGCTGGGCGGCTGCACCCTGGTGGTCACCCTCGAACCCTGCACGATGTGCGCGGGCGCGACGGTGCTCTCCCGCGTGGACCGGCTGGTCTACGGTGCGCGGGACACCAAGGCGGGCGCGGTCGGGTCGGTGTGGGACGCGGTCCGCGACCCCCGCCTCAACCACCGCCCGGAGGTCGTCCCGCCGGACCTGGTTCCGCGGGAGCTCGCGGACAGGTGTTCCGATCTCCTGAGCCGGTTTTTCGCACGGCGCCGTATCCGGTAGAGTGGCTCGCGGTGGAGTCGCCTAGTGGCCGATGGCGCCCGCCTCGAAAGCGGGTAAGGGGCAACCCTTCGAGGGTTCAAATCCCTCCTCCACCGCACGAGGTCCACGTTCGCCCAGGCGAACGCGGGGCCGGTAGAGGTAGCGAGGGCCGGTTGGTCCGAGCCGACGCACGGTGTGCGCGGCGCGGACCAACCGGCCTTTCGCGTTCCCGGGGCCCGGTCCCGCCGGCCGGAGTGCGGCCCCGGAACGACATGTCGGCCTGTCGACAGGTCGTCCCGTCGACAGACCGACAAGCTGGCAGACCGACAGGCCGCCATGGCGGCGGGCCGGTGCGGCTACTCCCCGGCGGGAGCCGGACCGGTGCTGCCCCGGGGCACGAAGTGCGCCGCCGGTGACCACCGCTCCGCGACGGGCGTTCCGTCGGCGCACTCCAGGGCCGACTCCGCGACCGCGACCCCGTACCGGTACACGTCCACGCTCATGGTGGTGAGCGCGGGCGTGGCCAGGCGGCACATGGTCGAGTCGTCCCAGGCCACCAGGCTCAGCTGCTCGGGGACCCGCACGCCCAGGCCGCGGGCGGCGTCCAGTCCGGCCACCGCCATCACGTCGTTGTCGTACAGGACCGCCGTCGGCGGGTCCTCCCTCCTGAGTAGCTCGCCGGTGATCCGGGCGCCCGCCTCGTAGGAGTAGTCGCCCTCCAGGACCACCGGGTCGGGCACCCCGGCCGCCCGGCAGCCCTCCACGAGGGCCTCCGTGCGGGCACGTGTGTGCAGCAGCTCCACCGGCCCGGTCACCCGGGCGACGCGCCGGTGGCCCAGCTCCAGCAGGCGTTCCAGTGCCGTCCGGACCGGGGACACGTGGTCGGTCAGGACGGTGGGCGCGGCGGGGTCCGGGACGGGGCTGCCCGCGACCACGGCGGGCAGGCCCAGCTCGCGCAGCGCGGCGGGGCGCTCGTCTCCCTCGGTCGGGTTGACCACCACGACCGCGTCCACCAGCCGTCGCTCCGCCCACCGGCGGTAGGCGGCCAGCTCGGCCTCCCGGTCGGTCACCAGGTGCAGCAGGACCGACATGTCGCGCTCGGCCATCCGCTCCTCGATCCCGGCGATGAACTCCATGAAGAAGGGCTCCGCGCTCAGCAGGCGGCGCGGTCTGGCCAGGACCAGCCCGACCGCGCCTCCGGTCCCGGACCCGTCCATCACACCCGCCGCGCGCGCAGGGAGTTGGCCGAGCGCAGGACGGGGGCGGCGGTCAGCGCCGCCGGGTCCACCTCCGCGTCCGTGCGCACCAGGAAGCCGTGCGTCTCCCCGGCCAGCAGGTCCACGAGCATGTCGTCCACCTCGGCGTCGGGGGCCAGCCGGTCGGCCAGCACGGAGACGTCCCTGGCGAAGGACGAGGCGCGCACCTCCACCCGGTAGCCGCCCTCCACGGGCGCGGCGACGGCGGTCAGCGCGTCGGGGTCGTAGGACAGGTGGACGTCCTCGCGGAAGGGCCGCACGAGGCGGGCGTCGCGGGTCGTGGCCACGAGCACCTCCTCCTTCGCGTTCCCGGCCGCGAGCAGCTCCCGCGCCAGGTCGAACTCCGCCGCGGACCGGGGCGGCACGGCCAGCTCGATCCTAGCGGTGTGCAGCACCTCGCCCCCGAAGGTCTGGCGCTCCGCGCTGACCGGCTCTGACCAGGCCTCGTCGGTGTCGTTGACGGCCACCAGCACGAGCCGCCCGTCCCGGGGCTGGACGGTGAGCAGGCGCGGCGCGTAGGCGCGGCGCAGCCCGTACCAGAGCGGCTTGGGACGCTCCTCGCCGTCCACGGCGGCCCAGGAGGTGACCGGCCAGCAGTCGTTGATCTGCCAGACCAGGGCGCCCGCGGTGCGCGGCCACCAGGACCGGAAGTGCTCGATGCCGAACGCCACCGCGCGGGCCTGGTTGAGCTGGGTGGCCCAGTGCCAGTCCTCGAAGTTCCTCGGCGTGGGCAGGTGGGCCGACAGGCCCCGGGCGAGCTTGCCGTTGCCGTCCTCGGCCTTCTGGTGCAGCAGGAAGGCGGGCGAGGTGGGCGTGAGCGGCTCGTCGTGCACCCAGTCGGTGAGGGTGGCCCAGGTGGGCGGCCCCTGGAAGCCGAACTCGGAGCAGAACCGGGGCACGTGGTCCTGGTAGGCCCGGTAGTCGGTCTGGTTCCACACGGTCCACTCGTGGCGGGTGCCGTGCGCCTCGTCGTTGGGGTGGACCTCCTTCGGGGCGAACCCCGGGGTGTAGGGGCTGCCGTCGGCGTAGAAGCGGGTGGGGTCGAGCTCGGCCACGACGCGGGGGAAGAGGTCGGTGTAGTAGCCGTAACCCCAGGTCCGGTCCCCGAGCCGCTCCTGCCAGCCCCAGTCCATGAAGCCCCAGAGGTTCTCGTTGCCGCCGTTCCACAGGGCCAGCGAGGCGTGCGAGGTCAGTCGCGCGACGTTCTCCCGGGCCTCGGCCTCGAACTCACTCCACAGCGGCTCCTCCTCGGCGTAGGCGGCGCAGGCCAGGAGGAAGTCCTGCCACACGAGGACGCCGCGCTCGTCGCAGACGTCGTAGAAGTCCTCGCTCTCGTAGACGCCGCCGCCCCACACGCGCAGCATGTTCATGTGCGCGCCGACGGTCTGGTCCACGCGCCGGGTCAGGCGCTCGCGCGTGATCCGGGTGAGGAAGTGGTCGTCGGGGATCCAGTTGGCGCCCTTGACGAAGATCGGCTTGCCGTTGACCACGACGGTGAAGGGGGTGCCGTGCTCGTCGGGCGCGGTGTCCACGGTGATGGTGCGGAACCCCACGCGGCGGTTCTCGGAGCCCAGCGGCTCGGCCTCCCCGTCCGCGGTCAGGGTGACGGACAGGTCGTACAGGGGCTGGTCGCCGTGGCCGACCGGCCACCACAGGCGGGCGTCGGGCACCTCGACCACGACGACGCCGCCGTCCGCGCCGGGCGCCACGGTGGCGGTGGCCCGTACACCGGCGACCTCGGCGGCCAGGACCAGGCCGGAGGCGGGAGCGCTCCCGGACCACTCGACGTCGGCGTGCACCTCCACCCGGCCGGTGCCGTCCTCGCCGACGGTGACCAGCGGGCGCACCTGGGACAGGCGGGCGGTCCGCCACCGCTCCAGGCGCACGGGCTTCCAGATCCCGGCGGTCTGGAGGTCGGGCCCCCAGTCCCAGCCGAAGGAGCAGGCCATCTTGCGGACCATGTTGTACGGGTGGGTGTTGGTGTGCGGCCGCTCGCCGAGTTCCTCGCGGACCTCCTCGGCGTACTCCAGAGCGGACCGGAAGGAGACCACGAGCTCGTTGGCCCCGGCGCGCAGCGCGTCGCGCACGTCGAAGCGGTACCCGCGGTGCATGTTGGCGGTGGTGCCGAGCACGGTGCCGTTGAGCTCCACGGTGGCCACCGTGTCCAGGCCGTCGAAGGCCAGGTCGACGCGCTCGTCGGGGGCGGGCGCGTCGGCCTCGAAGGTGAGGGAGTAGCGCCAGCCGGCGCGGTGCATCCAGGCCAGTTCGGTCTCGTTGGTGTCCAGGTAGGGCTCGGGGATCAGTCCGGCGGCCAGCAGGTCCAGGTGGGTGCTCCCCGGGACCTGGGCGGGGACGGTGCGGCCCGCGACGTTCTCCGGGACGGGCCCGCTCGTGGCGGACAGCCGCCAGCCGTCGTGAAGGGTGTGACGGATCATCTGTGCCTCTCGGGGCTTCGGGGTCGGGGACCGCTCGGTGCGTGTCCGAGGGGCACGCACCGTGGGGCGTCGCGGTCGTCGTCGGGTGCCGGCCCCTCTTGCGCGAACCGGCCACCTCGGGGATTCTTACTTTTCCGAACAAAGTAAGTCAACCCTGTTCCCCGACCACGAAGGACGTGGCGACCGTGGCATCGCACCGCCCCCTCTCCGGCGGCTCCGACCTCTCCCACCTGCGCGCCGCCGGGGTGAGCCTCCTACTGGACCTGACCGGCGAGACCCTGCCCCGGGTCCTGCACTGGGGCTCCGACCTGGGCGATCTCTCCCGCGAGGAGCTGGACGACCTGCGCCTGGCGCTGAGCCCCCAGCCCATCGGGTTCTCCGTGGACGGGCCGGTGGAGGTGGCCGTGCTCCCCGAGCAGTCCGCCGGCTGGCTCGGCACCCCAGGCCTCGTCGGCAACCGGGGCGGCGCCGACTTCTCCACCGCGTTCCGCGTGCGCGAGTCCGCGGTGGAGCACGGTTCCCCGGCGGGCGGACGCCTGACCGTCCGCGCCGAGGACGCCCGGGCCGGGCTCGGTCTGGACCTCGTGGTCGAGCTCACGCCCTCGGGCCTGGTCCGCCAGCGCGCCACCGTCACCAACGGGGACGCCGCCCCCTTCGCCGTGGACGCCGTCAACCTCGTCCTCCCCGTCCCGGCCGAGGCGGTCGAGCTGCTCGACTTCGGCGGCCGCCACATGCGCGAGCGCAGCCCGCAGCGGACCGCCTTCACCCAGGGCCTGCGGATGCGCGAGAACCGCACCGGGCGCACCGGCTACGACGCGGCCCACCTGCTGGCCGCGGGGACGCCCGGCTTCGGCAACCGCTCCGGCGAGGTGTGGGCCGTGCACACGGCCTGGTCGGGCAACCACCGCACCTTCGCCGAGCGCACCTACCACGCGGTGTCCCTGCTGGGCTCGGGCGAGCTGCTGCTCTCCGGAGAGGTCGTGCTGGCCGAGGGGGAGTCCTACACCACCCCGTGGCAGTACGGCTCGCACGGGCACGGGCTGGACGAAGTCTCCGCCCGCTTCCACCGGTACCTGCGCTCGCGCCCGCACCACCCCTCCACCCCGCGCCCGGTGGTCGTCAACACCTGGGAGGCCGTGTACTTCGACCACGACCTCGGCCGGCTGCGCGAGCTGGCCGACGCCGCCGCCCGCGTGGGCGCAGAGCGGTTCGTGCTCGACGACGGCTGGTTCGGCTCGCGCCGCGACGACCGGCGCGGCCTCGGCGACTGGTACGTCTCCGACGAGGTGTGGCCGGACGGTCTGGGCCCGCTCACCGACCACGTCACCGGGCTGGGCATGCAGTTCGGACTGTGGGTGGAGCCGGAGATGGTCAACGAGGACTCCGACCTGGCCCGCGCGCACCCGGACTGGATCATGGCCGCGGGCGACCGGCTGCCCCGCCCGGCGCGCTCCCAGCAGGTGCTCGACCTGGCCCGCCCGGAGGCGTTCGCGTACGTCCTGGAGCGCCTGGACGACCTGCTGTCCGCCTACCCGATCGCCTACCTCAAGTGGGACCACAACCGTGACCTGGTCGACGCCGGGCACCGGCCGACCGGACGGGCCGGGGTCCACGGCCAGACCCTGGCGGTGTACCGGCTGATGGACGAGCTGCGCCGCCGCCACCCGGGGGTGGAGATCGAGTCCTGCTCGTCCGGCGGCGGGCGGGTGGACCTGGGCGTGCTGGAGCGCACCGACCGCGTGTGGGTCTCCGACTGCATCGACGCCCTGGAGCGGCAGGACATCCAGCGGTGGACCAACGCGCTCGTCCCGCTGGAACTGATGGGCACCCACGTGGGGGCGGGCACCGCGCACACCACCGACCGCCGCCACACCGTCGACTTCCGGGCCGGGACCGCCCTGTTCGGGCACTTCGGGATCGAGTGGGACCTCACCCGCGCCGACCCCGCCGACCTGGCGCGCCTGCGGGAGTGGGTGGAGCTGTACAAGGAGCTGCGCGGGCTGCTGCACACGGGGACCGCCGTGCACGGCGACCACCCGGACCCGGCGGTCCGGGTGCACGGGGTGGTCGCCGAGGACCGGTCCGAGGCGCTCTACGCGGTCGTCGCCACGGGCACCTCGGAGCTGTACCCGACCGGGCCCGTCCGGCTGCCGGGCCTGCACCCCGAGGCGGTCTACCGGGTCCGTCCGCAGGCGCCTGGGGACGTGCCCGACGGCAACGCCCACCGGTGGGGGGTACCGCTGCCCTGGTGGACCCCCGAGGGCGTCCGCGTCAGGGGCGGGGCGCTGGCGGGGGCGGGCCTCCAGGCGCCGGTGCTCTTCCCGGAACGGCTGGTCCTGGTGCGCGCGACCCGGATCTGACCCGGACGCGTGTCGGTGCGGAGGAGGGCTGAGCGCGGTGCGCCGGTGCGGCCGGAGGGGTGTGGCGCTCCGCCGCGGGTGGCGGCTTCGGCGTGACAGGGGTGGCCGCGGTGCGGCGTGGCTGCTCCCGCGGTTCCTGGGCGGAGGCGTCCACCGGGTGGCCCAGGGGGCGAGCGGCCCGAGGGCGACCGGGTTGCCGTCCCCGCGAGCGAGCGCGACACTTGGCCCACACCTGCCCGCCGGACGCGGAGGGGGCACTCCCCGCGTGTGGGCGCGACGCCATCGGCGTGATCGTCCCCGGCGATCGTGGCCCCGGGCGGTCCGCGCCCGGGCGCGGCGCCTCAGGGGGCGGGGAGGGGACAGCGCGTGACCGCGGCCGGAAACCGGCCGTCGAGGTGGTGGAGGTGGCATTGGGCGGGCCGTCACGGGCGATTCCGCACACGACGAGCAGGGCGGCGGTCCTCGACGTCATCCGTGCCGCGGGCACGATCAGCCGCGTGGGGCTGGTCGAGGCCACCGGGTTCACCGGTGCCACCATCTCCACCGTCGTCCGCAGGCTCATCGACGACGGCCTGGTCCTGGAGACCGGGCGCGCCGAGTCCACCGGCGGCAAGCCGCGCGTCCTGCTCCGGCTCAACCGGGAGTCGCGCTACGCCGTGGGCGTCCACATCGACCCCGTCGGCATCACCTACGCCCTCATCGACCTCACCGGCGCCGTGGTCTCCCGGATGACCCGCGCCGGGGTGAACCGGGACGAGGACCCCGCCGAGACCACCTCCAGGATGTCCCGGCAGGTGAACGCCCTGGTGGAGGGTGCCGGAGTGGACCGCGAGCGGGTGCTCGGCGTCGGACTGGTCGCCCCGACCGGCGGGCTCCACCGGCATCCCTCCCTGTGGCACTGGGCCGACTACCCCGTGGCCGAGGAGCTGGAGGGCGCGGTCGGCCTGCCCGTGGTCCCCGGCAACGACGCGACCGCCGCCGCCCTCGGCGAGTACTGGTCCGGCGTGGTCGGCGGGTCGTCCATCTTCGCCGCCGTGTACATGGGCACCGGAGTCGGCGCCGGGGTTCTGGTCAACGGCATCCCCTACCACGGGGCCAGCGGCAACGCCGGGGAGATCGGGCACGTGTGCCTGGACGTGGACGGGCCGCTGTGCTGGTGCGGCGGACGCGGTTGCGCCGAGGTGGTCGCCGGTCCGGCCGCCGTCGTGGCGGCCGCCCGGGCCGACGAGGCCCTCGCCCGCACCGCCGACCTCACGCGGGAGGGCGGCCGGGTCTGGCCGTCGGTGGCCGCCGAGTTCACCGCCGTGGTCCGCGCGGCCCGCCGGGGACAGCCCACCGCCCGCGCCCTGCTGGACCGCTCCGCCCGCCACCTGGCCGTGGCGGTCCGCACGCTGGCCAACCTGATGGACCTGGACCTGCTGGTGCTGACCGGTTCGAGCCTGGCCGTGGCGGGGTCGGTCTACCTGCCCGTCATCCAGGAGGAGCTGGACCGGGCCTTCTTCGCCCGCGCCGCCCACCCGGTCGAGGTGCGCATGTCCACGTCGGCCGCGACCGCGCCCGCCATCGGCGCGGCGGCCATGGTCCTACAGACCCAGCTGGTTCCGCTGCGCCCCGGACTGCGTCTGCCCGAGAACCTGTCGGAGGCCGGGGCGGACTGGGACTGAGGAGCCCGCGGGGCGTCCCGCGGGTCCGTCCGAGGGAGTCCGGTGCCGATCGGGCCGACGCGGTCAGGCGCCCGGGGAACCCTCCCCGGCGCCCTCCAGCTCCTCGACGGCACGGGTCAGCCACGACACCCACCCGGCCTCCACGTCGATGCCGCCGAGCAGCACCAGGCGCTGGACCCGCTCCCGCTCGGTGGCGGGCCCGTCCGGGTAGTCGCGCCGCTCGAACCCGCGGTACTCCTCCAACCGCAGCAGGTGCAGGTCGCGGTGGCGGCGCAGTTCCGGCACCAGGCCGCGCACGCCCACCACCCCGGCGGCGCGCAGCCGCAGCGGCAGCGGGTCGCGGGAGGCCCTGGGGTCCTCGCGCACGTCCACCCAGCGCTCCAGCTCCTCCCGTCCCGCGGGCAGCACCTCGTACTCCTTGCGCCGTCCGCGGGTCGGCGCGTCCGCCTCCAGCGCCCGGATCAGCGCCGCCCGCTCCAGCTTGCCCAGCTCCCGGTAGATCTGCTGGTGGGTGGCCGACCAGAAGTACCCGATCGAGCGGTCGAAGCGCCGGGCCAGCTCCAGGCCGGACGAGGGCTTCTCCAACAGGGCGGTCAGGATGGCGTGGGGCAGGGACATGGGCGCATTCTAGGCAGCGCCGCGGGAGCCGCGTTCCCTCACGCGGCGGACTCGGGGAGGCGGACCATCACCCTTCCCTCCACGACCGACGCCTCCAGGACCTGCGGCGGGGCGGTCGCGGGTCCGTGGACCACCGTCCCGTCGTCCAGGCGGAACTCACTGCCGTGCCAGGGACAGCGCACGCACCCGTCCACCCGCTCGCCCTCGGCCAGGGGCGCTCCCATGTGGGGGCACGTGCCCAGCATCGCGGTCACGGAGCCGCCCGTCCGAGCCACCAGGACCGGGACGCCCGCCACGTCGCCCCCGCCGAGCCCGCCGTCGTCGAACCCGTCCAACGGGCCGAGGTCGTGCCAGCCCTGGGGCAGCAGGTCGACCAGGTGGTCGGCGCTGTTGGCGCCCGCCGAACGGTAGTAGGCCATGTGCCCGCCCAGGGAACCGCTCAGGCCGACCACGCCCACGCCGACCAGGGCCAGGAACCTCCCCCAGCCCTGGCGGCCGCGGGTCCGGGCCAGTGAGGAGGCGCCGAACAGCAGGGTGCCGACGCCGTTGGCCGCCGCGTGCACCACGCCCACGCGCTGCTGGCGCTCGTGCTGCTGCGACCAGTCCGCCAGGCCGCTCACCACCGCGGGCAGGGTCGTGACCAGCCCGGCGTTGACCAGTGCGTGCGCGCTGCGGCGGTGGTCTCCGGGCAGCGAGTCCAGCAGGACAGCCGCCATCCACGTGCCGATGGGCAGCTGCACCAGGATCGGATGGACGGGGTGCCCGAACTGCACCCCGTGCAGCATGTCGCGGACGGTGCCGGACGGGATCCGTTCGGCCAGGCTCTTCATGCTGGAGACCGCCGGGTCGAGCTGCTCGTCGCGTTCGATCCGGCGGATGCGTTCACCGATTCTCATGGTGGTGCGGCTACCCGGGGTACGCGCGTGTCACTCACGGGGCATGGAGCAGCGCGGATCCTTGAACCCGGCTTTCCCCGTCCCGCCCGACCCCCACGCCTCCCCGCTCTCCCCGGCCCTCCTTGCGGCGGCGGCCGGCCAGACCGGGGCAGGGGTCACAGCGCGGCGGCCAGGCGGGTGCCCTGGTCGATCGCCCGCTTGGCGTCGAGTTCGGCCGCCTCGTCGGCGCCGCCGATCAGGTGGACCGCGCGGCCCTTGGCGGTCAGCTCTTCGGCGAGGTCCCGGCGCGGCTCCTGACCCGCGCACACCACGACGGTGTCCACGTCGAGCACGCGCTTCTCCCCGTCGACGGTCAGGTGCAGGCCCTCGTCGTCGATCCGGTCGTACTCGGCCCCCGCGACCATCTCCACGCCGCGGTGGCGCAGCTCCAGCCGGTGGATCCATCCCGTGGTCTTCCCCAGGCCCGCGCCGACCTTGCCGCTCCTGCGCTGGACCAGGTGTACGGTGCGCGGCGACGCCGGGCGCTCGGGTTCGCTGAGGCCGCCGCGGGAGGCGGGGTCGGTGTCCACGCCCCACCTGCGCAGGAACTCCCCGGTGTCGACGCCGCCCCCGCCGTCGGTGAGGAAGGCGGCCACGTCGAAGCCGATGCCGCCCGCGCCGATGACCGCCACGCGCTCACCGACCTCGGCGTCTCCGCGCAGGACGTCCACGTAGCCCACCACCTTGGGGTGGTCCACGCCCGGGATCCCCGGCACGCGCGGGGTGACGCCCGTGGCGAGCACGACCTCGTCGTAGCCCTCCAGGTCGGCGGCCCCCACCCGGGTGTCCAGCCGCACGTCCACCCCGTGCCTGTCGAGCTGGACGCGGTAGTAGCGCAGGGTCTCGTCGAACTCCTGCTTGCCGGGCACGCGGCGGGCCAGGTTCAGCTGGCCGCCGATCTCCCCGGCCGCGTCGAACAGCGTGACCTCGTGCCCGCGCTCGGCGGCGGACACGGAGAAGGCGAGCCCGGCGGGTCCGGCGCCCACGACGGCCACCCTCCTGCGCAGGCGGGTGGGGGAGAGCACGAGTTCGGTCTCGTGGCAGGCGCGCGGGTTCACCAGGCAGGAGCTGGTCTTCAGGCTGAACGTGTGGTCCAGGCAGGCCTGGTTGCAGCCGATGCAGGTGTTGATCTGCTCGGGGACGCCCGCTGCGGCCTTGGCGACGAAGTCGGGGTCGGCCAGGAAGGGACGGGCCAGGGAGACCATGTCGGCGTCGCCTCCGGCCAGGACCGCCTCGGCGACCTCGGGGGTGTTGATGCGGTTGACCGCGACGAGCGGCACGGACACCTCGCCGCGGAGCCTGCGGGTCACCCAGCTGTAGGCGCCGCGCGGCACGGACGTGGCGATGGTGGGGATGCGCGCCTCGTGCCAGCCGATGCCGGTGTTGATGATGGTCGCCCCGGCCTCCTCCACGGCCTTCGCCAGCCGGACCACCTCGTCGAACGTGGAGCCGCCGGGCACCAGGTCGAGCATGGACAGCCGGTAGACCACGATGAAGTCGGCGCCGACGCGCTCGCGCACGCGCCGCACGATCTCCACGGGGAAGCGCATGCGGTTCTCGAAGGAGCCGCCCCAGCCGTCCTCGCGCCTGTTGGTGGCCTGGGCGATGAACTGGTTGATCAGGTACCCCTCGGAGCCCATGACCTCCACGCCGTCGTATCCGGCGTGCCTGGCCAGTTCGGCGGCGCGGGCGAAGTCCTCGATGGTGTGCTCGACCTCGTCACCGGTGAGCGCCCGGGGCGTGAAGGCGCTGATGGGGGCCTGGACCGCGCTCGGCGCGACCGCGTCCTCGTTGAAGGCGTAGCGGCCGGTGTGCAGGATCTGCATGGCGATGCGCCCGCCCTCGCGGTGCACGGCCCCGGTGACCACGCGGTGCTCCTCGGCCTCCGCCTCGGTGGTCATCTTCGCGGCGCCCTTGTAGGTGGCGCCCTCGGGGTTGGGGGCGATGCCGCCGGTGACGATGAGGCCGACGCCGCCCCGGGCGCGCTCGGCGTAGAAGGCGGCCATCCGCTCGAAGCCGCCCGGAGCCTCCTCCAGGCCCAGGTGCATGGAGCCCATGACCACGCGGTTGGCAAGGGTGGTGAAGCCCAGGTCCAGCGGTTCCAGCAGGTGGGGGTAGTCGCCCATGTCGTCTCCTCGCGCGGTGCCTCGCGGGCCGGTGTCCGGTCGACCCGCACTCATTATGCAACAAGTTGCAAAAGCGGTCGCGGGTGCCCTCGGTCGCCCCGGCCCGCCGTGCGCGGGCGCCCCGGAGGGCCCGCGCACGGCGAGGGAGGCCGTACCGGAGGCGGAGCGTCAGCCGAGGAAGGACTCCAGTGCGTCGATGACCGCCTCGGGCTGTTCCTCGGGGACGTAGTGGCCGCAGTCGTCGACCCTGACCACCCGCACGTCGGTGCCCTTGGCGGGCATCACCTCGCGGAGCGAGGCGTGGTTGCTCAGCTCGCCGCCGAGCACGAGGATCGGCGCCGACACGGGCGCGTAGGTCCGCTCGTCGGCGATGTCGGTGTTGAACGCCCGGTACCAGGCGTTGCCCGCACGGACGGCGTCGGCGGTGGAGAGGGCGCGGGCGTAGACCTCGCGGGACCGTTCGTCGATGGAGTCGGGGTCCTTGGTGATGTGTTCGGCGAGCCAGTCGACAAGTACACGGGTGCGCCCCTCCAGCAGCTCCTCCGGCAGTCCCAGGACCTGGTTGAAGGCGAACCACCACAGGAGGGGGTTTCCGCCGTCCCCCACCGGAGTGTTCACCGGCTGGCCGGGGTCGGGAAGCAGCCGGAACTCCGACCACCCGTCGTCCGGGTGTGCGACGTCCAGCATGCAGATCCTCCGCGTCGCCTCGGGGTGGTTGGCCGCGTACGCGTAGGCGACCATGGCGCCGATGTCGTGGCCGACGACGTCCACGGACTCCAGGCCCAGGTGTCGGACGAGCTCGCGGACGTCGTGCGCCATCGTCTTCTTGTCGTAGCCGTCGGCGGGCTTGGCGGAACCGCCCATGCCGCGCAGGTCCACGGCGATCACCCGGTGGCGGCGCGCCAGCGCGGGCATGACCCGGTGCCACTGCCACCAGGTCTGCGGCCAGCCGCCCAACAGCAGCAGCGGGGTTCCGGCGCCGCCCTCGACGTAGTGCAGGCGGACGCCGTTGACGTCGGCGTGGCGGCTGGAGAAACCGCCGTCGAGCGAACGTGCGAGTTCGACGTCGTCCAGCGGGTCGGCCTGGGGTGCGGGCATGGGGGGCTCCTCCTGGTGCGGGCGCCGTCCTGCGAGGGCGGCGCTTGAAGTTCGAATGTACGAGATAATCGTACTAACGAACAGTAGGTGTCAAGCCCCGTGCTCCCTGATCGATACGAAATCCGCGTACAGTGGCGCCATGGCCGTACTGCACCACCCCGACACCTCGGAGATCGAGCTCGTCGACGTGCTGGCCGCCCTGGGGCACCCTGTCCGACTGGACGTCGTGCGTGCGCTGGCCGACGGCGAGGAGAGGTTCTGCGGTGAGGTCCTCTCCGGCATCCCGAAGTCGAGCATGACCCACCACTGGAGGGCCCTCCGTGAGAGCGGGGTCATCCGCCAGCGCCGCGCCGGGCGCAGGCTCTACATCACGCTGCGCCGCGCCGAGCTCAACACCCGCTTCCCGGGGCTGCTGGACCTGGTCCTCGCGGACGGCGTTCCGACCGCGCCCTGACCACGGTGTGGCCGGATTCCGTCGTTGTCTGTCCTTCCAGCCACTTCCGCGGAGCGCGTCGCGCCTTTGGCGTGAGTCCCGTACGCGGGAAGGAAGACGACGAAGGCCCCGGCCGGTGTGGGGCGGGTTCAAGGGGCTTTCCGTATGCCCTGGTGGGCTTTTCGGGGGGTGCAGGGGGTCGCCCCCTGGGAAAGACTTCGGCCCGTGGGGAGGACGACCGAAGGTCGTCGACCACCACGGGCCGCTCGCGGAGGATAGGGGATTCGAACCCCTGAGGCGTTGCCACCAACACGCTTTCCAAGCGTGCGCCCTAGGCCACTAGGCGAATCCTCCGCGAACAACTCTACATGCCTTCAGGGGTGCTCTGGACAGGTTTTCGCGGCCCCTCCCGGGTGCGTCCGGGAGGCACCGGAACCGGGCTCCCCGGCACGGGATCACAGGGCCCGGCTGGACCTCACCGCGCTGATGGCGTTGTTGCGGAAGGCGTCCACGAACAGCGAGTAGTCGGCCCGGGTCTGGGCCGCGTACCGGTGCGCGAAGTCCACGCACCACCGCGTGAACTCCGCCTCGCGGCCGTCGAGCACCGCCATGACCGCCTCCTCGGTCTGGCCGCGCACGAGCGTGGCGTCCGCGTGCGAGTCGGACACGCAGTGCGCCTTGGCGGTGGCGCGCCCCAGGTAGTCCAGTACCGGCACGATCTCCGCGGGCTCGGTGAGGTCGTCCCAGTCCAGGTCGTTGGTGTAGGGGGAGACCTCGCTCACCACGAAGCCCACGCCGCCCATCTCGGTGTGGCCCAGCAGCGGGTCGGTGTGCGCCTGGAGCGCCCGCTGGGACACCGCGGTGCGGTGCCCGTGGTGCTGGAAGTAGTCCATGATGCGCCGGTCGGTCACCACCCGGGAGGGCGCGGCCACGTTGCCCTGCTTCATGGACAGCACGACGTCGTTGTCCCACGCCTCCGACTGGCCCTCGATGAGCAGGGTGTAGGCGGGCAGGCCCGCCGAGCCGATCCCGAAGCCGCCGCTGCCCACCACGTCCTTGACCGCGTAGTTGATCGACGCGTACCGCTGGTCCTCGGGGATGGTGTCCAGGTAGGCCTCGTAGGCGGCCAGGACCCGCTCCCGCTCGGCGTCGTCCAAGCGGCGCGCCCGGGGGCCCTCGGTGAAGCGGCGGGTGTACCCGTCGCGGGTCGTCATGGACGTCAGCATCTCGGCGCGGCTGTTGAGCCGCGTCTGCTGGAGCACGTCGTGCACGGTGCCGTCGGTGTTGCCCAGCTTGAGGGAGAACTCCGAGTCGTTGCCCGTCGTCGCGAACTCGCGCACCTGGGCGATGTAGGCGTCGATGTAGTACGGCAGGAGCGTGCTGATGTCCTCGTCGGACAGGGCCTTCTGCCAGCCCATGACCCCGATGCTGGCCGCGAACCTGAGCACGTCCCAGGTGAAGCGGCCGAGGTAGGCCTCGTCGAAGTCGTTGACGTCGAACACCAGCCGCCCGGTGGAGTCCATGTAGGTGCCGAAGTTCTCCGCGTGCAGATCGCCCTGGATCCACACCCGTGAGGTGCGTTCGTCGGCCCAGGGGTCGTCCATGCCCGAGACGTCGTTGTAGAAGAGCGCGGCGCTGCCCCGGTAGAAGGCGAACGGGTTGGCCGCCATCTTGCGGAACTTGACGCGGAACGCCGCCGGGTCGGCGGTCATCAGATCCGAGAAGGCGTTCTCCAGCGTGGCCACGATGAGGTCGCGGCGCTCCGTGGAGCTGTCGGTGGAATCGAGCTGGTCGAGCATGCCCATGTCGTCCATGATCTCTGAGAGGTTGTGTGGTGTGCCGGTCCGGGGCCCGTGGGCCCTCTGCCCGAGATGAGACGCCCGGTCCGGGAGGTGCGTTCCGTCCGAATGGCCGCGTTCCGGAGGTCGACGCGCTCCGGGGAGAGGGCCGTGAGGCGGGGTGTCCGAGCAGTCCGGGGTTCGGATACACTCGGGGCAGACCCCTCGTGCGGCGTCACCCTATGAACCTCCCCAGGGCCGGAAGGCAGCAAGGATAAATGGGCTCTGGCGGGTGCGCGGGGGGTCCTTTCTCTTTCTCCGGCCCGGTCGAACCCCTCCCGGTCCTCGTCAACCGGCGCGAGCTGTCACCGCTCGCGGGTTGAATGGACACGTGGCAGGGACCAGGGGAGGAATCACACCGTGAGCATCGCGCTGTACCGCAAGTACCGGCCCGCGACGTTCGGCGAGGTGCGTGGCCAGGAACACGTGACGGACCCGCTGCGCCAGGCGCTGCGCAGTGGACGGATCAACCACGCCTACCTGTTCAGCGGCCCGCGCGGCTGCGGCAAGACCACCAGCGCCCGCATCCTGGCCCGCTCCCTCAACTGCGCCGAGGGCCCCACCCCCGACCCCTGCGGCACCTGCGACTCCTGCGTGGCCCTGGCCCCCGACGGCGGCGGCAGCATCGACGTCATCGAGATCGACGCCGCCTCCCACGGCGGTGTGGACGACGCCCGCGACCTGCGCGAGCGCGCCTTCTTCTCCCCGGTCAGCTCGCGCTACAAGATCTACATCATCGACGAGGCGCACATGGTGACCCGGGAGGGCTTCAACGCCCTCCTCAAGCTGGTCGAGGAGCCCCCGCCGCACCTGAAGTTCGTGTTCGCGACCACCGAGCCCGAGAAGGTCATCGGCACGATCCGCTCGCGGACCCACCACTACCCGTTCCGCCTGATCCCGCCGAGCACCCTCAGGGAGCTCATGGAGGACCTGCTCAAGGAGGAGGGCGTCTCCTACGATCCGGCCGCGCTGCCGCTGGTCGTGCGCGCGGGCGCGGGCTCGGCGCGCGACACGCTCTCGGTGCTGGACCAGCTCATCGCCGGTTCGGACGAGGGCGGCATCACCCGTGAGGGCGCCGTCTCCCTGCTGGGCTACACCGATTCCAGCCTGCTCGGGGAGATGGTCGACGCGCTCGGCGCCCGCGACGGCGCCGCCGTGTTCGGCCTGGTCGACCGCGTGGTGGAGGGCGGGCTCGACCCGCGCCGGTTCACCACGGACCTGCTGGAGCGCTTCCGCGACCTGGTCGTCCTGGCCGCCGTGCCCGACGCCCTGGACAAGGGCCTGGTCAACGTCGACCCGGAGGCGACCGAGCGGATGAAGGACCAGGCCGCGCGCCTGGGACCGGCCGAGCTGAGCCGTGCGGCCGACATCCTCAACCAGGGCCTGACCGAGATGCGCGGCGCCACCGCGCCCCGGCTGCTGCTGGAACTCATGTGCTCGCGGGTGCTGCTTCCGGCCGCGGACGGAAACCAGGGCGCGGCCCTGCTGGCCCGCCTGGAGCAGATGGAGCGCCGGATCGCCTCGGGCGCCGTCGCCCCTCCCGCCACACCGGTCCAGCCCGCTCCCTCTCCCGCGCCGGTCGCCCCGGCCTCCCCGGTGGTGTCCGCCGAACCCGTGCGCGCCGCCGCGGCTCCGGCCCCGGCGGTCGCTCCGGCCCCTCCTGAGGCCCCCGCCGCCCCGGCCCAGCAGCGGTCCGAGCCCGCGGGCTGGGACGCCCCGGCCCGCCAGGCCGCCCCCGCGCGGAGCCAGGCGCCCGCGGCGTCCGGCGGTTCTCTGGACCTGGGGCGCGTGCAGGGCGCCTGGGCGCAGATCCTGGAGGCGGTCAAGGGCCTCCGCCGGTTCACCTGGATGGTGCTGAGCGGCAGCGACGTCCGTCCGGTCGGCGTGGAGGGCAACGCCGTCCTGCTCGGCTTCTCCCGGCCCAACGAGGCCAAGGGCTTCAGCAACAGCGGCAGCGACCAGGTGGTGGCCGCCGCGATCCAGCAGGTCCTGGGCATGGAGGTGCGCGTCGCCGCCGCGGGCAGCGCCGTCACGGCTTCCTCCGCCGCCGCGCGCAGGCCCGAGCCCGCGCGCCCGGCCGAGCCCGCCGGATGGGACGCGCCCGCCGCCGAGCCCGCGCGGTCCGTCGCGCCCGAACCCGCGCCGCAGGCGGCCTCCGGCCCGGAGCCCGCTTCGGCCCCGGAGCCCGCGCCGACCGGTCCGCCGCCGGACCGTATCGTCACCGGACTCCAGGAACCGCCGCCCGACCCCTACGAGGACGCGGCCGCCGCGCCGCCGCCCGAGTACGGCGACTCCTCGCCCGTGGCCGAGCCCGTCCGGGCCCCGGCGCCCCAACCTGCTCCGCCGCGGCCTGAGACCGCGGCACCGCCCGCCGGAGCCGCCTCCGCGGGTGGCCCCGGTGGCGCGGGGTCCTCCGCGCCCGCCAGTGCCTCGGGGGCGTCGGGCGCCGGGCTGATCGAGTCCGAGCTCGGCGGCCGGGTCATCGACGAGATCGAACACGAGGCCCCGGACCCGTCCCTCTAGCCCGGACCCGGCTCTCTCCCCGGGGCCAGGGGTCTTTGGACCCGCGCCTGACGGTGACGGGCGTCCTCGCGGCTAGTTCCGGGGGCGCAGCGCGCGCAGCACCGTGTCCACGAGCTCGTCCACGTACTCGTGCGTGAGCGGCCCGGTGCGCAGCAGCCAGCGGTGGTGGAACGGCCCGAGGAACAGCTCCGTGGCCAGCCGCAGGTCGACTCCCGGGTCCACATCGCCCGCCGCCACGGCGGAGCGCAGCCGGTCCTCGAACACCCGCGTGTTCGGGCCCAGCAGCCGCTCCTCGACGGCCGCGGCGAAGGCCGGATCCTGCTGGAGCTCGGCGGTGAACGCGCGCGTGGTCCGGTCCATCTCCGGTATGCGGAACTCGTCGACCGTGGCGCGGAGCACCGTTCGCATGTCCTCGGCCAGGTCGCCGGTGTCGGGCAGGGGCTGACCGGCGACTCCGCCGGTCAGCGCGGTGAACACGTCCAGGACCACGGCCGCCTTGGATGGCCACCAGCGGTAGATGGTCTGCTTGCCGACCCTGGCCCTGGCGGCGATTGCCTCCATGGTGAGCCTGGCGTAGCCGACCTCGCCCATCAGCTCGGCGGCGGCGTCGACGATGGCGCGCCGCGCGCGTTCGCTGCGGCGGCGGGGGTCGGGAGCGCGGCGGACCCTGGTCTCTTCCTGTGTGGTGTTCTCTGCCATACCTGCCACGTTAACCGCTGAAAAATGACGAGACGTATCGTCTTGGTGCCGATATCCTACGGAGGTCGGATCGACTTGGCGAGGCGTTTCGCCTCGCCTGGAGGGAAAGGAGGTCCGCGTGGGCAGGAACAGCGACAATCTTCTGGGCATGGGCGGACAGCGCAACACCGTCTCGCGCTCCACGCTTCGCGGAGGCAAGGGCGGCGGCCGGGGCGGCCCCAGCGACGACGCCGTGGAACGCAAGCAGGAGCTCCTGCGCAAGCTCCGCGAGAAACAGGGCAAGGACGCGAACGCGGCGCCTGAGAAGACCGAAGGCGCCCAAGGACAGGCGTGAGCGCGCGGCGGCGGCCCCCTCGGAGGGGGCCGTCGGCGTTCGCACACCTCGCGCGGCCCCTCGCCGCGCGCTACCGGTGCGCACATGGCTCCCCGCCCGGTTCCGGCGTTCGCGCCCCGCGGCGGTCACACCGTCCAGCCGTGTCCGTCCGGTGAGTCCAGCCACACCCGGTGCGCGCCGTCGGCGCCCACCGAGAGCCCGAACCGGTCCGGAGCGGGTGCGCCCAACCGGGTCCACAGCTCCAGGGCCTCCTCGAACTCGTCCCAGATGCTCCTCGGACCGCCCTGCTCGATCATCCACGAGGTGCCGTAGGGGTACACGCGCACCCACGAGGCGCCGACCCGGTCGAACACCCACACGCCCGACCCGGTGCCGATCCACCGCCGCCGCACCCGCCAGCCCGGCACCATCACCGAGAGCGCGAACGCCGACGGGAAGGTCATCAGAGGCGCCACGGGGTCGGTCTGCGTGAGCCGGTACTCGTCGGGCTGCTGCCCCGAGTCCCGTACCGGGCGGGGCTGGTCGTCGGGGGTCCTCAGCGGCACGAACCCCACACCGCCGTGGAAGCTCGCCCGGGCCGAGCCGTCCCCGGGGCACTCCACGCGCGCGATCACCCCGGCCCCCTCCAGCAGCCCCCACGGGCACACCACCAGGCCGTCGGGGCGCAGCTGCTCCACCCACGCGGGCGGCACGCGGCGCACGCCGCAGGTCGAGGTGATCCGGTCGTAGGGCGCGCCGGGCGGGTAGCCCTCGTAGCCGTCGGCCAGGTGGACGGCGGGGGAGTAGCCCTCCGCCCGGAGGGCCTCGCGGGCGACCCCGGCCAGGCGCGGGTCGGTCTCCACGGAGGTGACGGCGCTGTCGCCGAGCCGGTGCGCCAGCAGGGCGGTGTTCCAGCCGGTCCCGGTGCCCACCTCCAGGACCCGTTGCCCGTTGGCGAGGTCGGACAGCTCCAGCAGGCGGGCCAGGACGCGGGGCGCCGAGACGGACGAGGTCGCCGCCTCCGCCCGTTCCCGGGGGCCGGGTCCCCTCGAACCCTGGTTCCAGGGCCCGGACTCCCGGTCGTCGTGGGTGCGCTGCTCACGGGGCTCCGAGGCCCGCTGGTCGGGCGCCCGGAACCCGGGGCTCCGGGGATCGGGTGCCTCCCGGTACGCGGACGGATCGGGGTCGTCGACCTGGGTGACGATGGCGTTGTCGGCGTACACGGCCGCGAGCCACCGCTCGGGGTTGCTGTTGGCGTTGAGGGCCGTCCCGTGCGCGGTCAGCGCGCCCACCTCGGGGATGAACCGGTGTCTGGGCACCGACCGGAACGTGTCGGTGAGGGCGGCGTCGGTCAGCGTGCCGTCCGCGACCATCGCCTCGACCAGCGCCGAGTGGCGCTCTCTGGCGGTCAACACGTCCTCACTCCCCCGTGGCTCTCAGCGCTACCGGTGGTGCCCGAGGGCACTACCGGGACTCCTGTGCCCCGCAGAACACCTTTTCAACCGAGAGTGATGTTAGCGCCACTCCTGGTTCTCACTCCTGGTAGGTGCCCTTTCGGGAGAGTCGTCCTCCCGCCGGGGTGCACCGCGATCAGCGCCGTCCCACCCCGGTGACCAGTCCGTCCCCTCCCGTGGCCGACCGGCCCGCCCGCATGTGCGCTGATGACCGGTTACGCTCACAGCAACAGCGACACAACAGCGAGACCCAGCACCAAGAGTGCGGCGAGGAGACGGCCGTGAACCCTGGCGGTATGGACATGCAGGCCCTGCTCCAGCAGGCCCAGCAGATGCAACAGCAGCTCGTGGAGGCCCAGCAAGCACTGGAGGACGCCGAGGTCGAGGGCACCTCCGGCGGTGGCCTGGTCAAGGTCAAGCTGAGCGGGCGCGGACAGGTCGAGGACGTGACCGTCGCCCCCGAGGCGATCGACCCCGCCGACCCCGCCGAGAGCGCCCAGACCGTCGCGGACCTGGTCCTGGCGGCCATCCGCGACGCCGAGGCGCAGGTGGAGCGGCTCCAGCAGGAGAAGATGGGCCCGCTCGCCGAGGGCCTGGGCGGTGGCGGGATGCCCGGCGGCATGCCCGGCCTCCCCGGCTTCTAGTCCGGCCCGGAACTGTCGCCGGTGTGAGGCGTGCGGCCTGACCTGCGGTGATCTTGTACTTATAGCCGATGTCGGCACTCGAAACCCGCTATAGGTACAAGATCACGGCGAGTGGGGCGGTCCTGGTTCCGGTTCCGCCCCAGACGCCGGTCCGCGTACGCGCGGGTCCGCCGCGCCGGATACGGTGGGGGTGGGGATGCGGACCGCCCCGACATATCCGGTCCGGCACTGATGGGTAGGCGATGTACGAAGGCGCGGTGCAGAATCTGATCGACGAGCTCGGGCGGCTGCCCGGCGTCGGTCCGAAGAGTGCGCAGCGCATCGCCTTCCACCTCCTGTCCGCCGAGCACGCCGACGTCAAACGCCTCGTCAGCGCGCTCGTCGAGGTCAAGGAGAAGGTGCGCTTCTGCTCGGTCTGCGGCAACGTCGCCGAAGAGGACCAGTGCCGCATCTGCCGCGACGTCCGCCGTGACCCCGCCATCATCTGCGTGGTCGAGGAGTCCAAGGACGTCGTCGCCGTCGAGCGCACCCGCGAGTTCCGGGGCCGCTACCACGTCCTGGGCGGCGCCATCAGCCCCATCGAGGGCGTGGGCCCCGACGACCTGCGCGTCAAGGAACTCATGACCCGCCTGGCCGACGGCCAGGTGACCGAGCTGATCCTGGCCACGGACCCCAACCTGGAAGGGGAGGCCACCGCGACCTATCTGGCGCGGCTGGTCAAACCCATGGGGTTGAAGGTGACCCGTCTGGCCAGCGGACTGCCCGTCGGCGGCGACCTGGAGTACGCCGACGAGGTCACCCTCGGCCGTGCCTTCGAGGGCCGCCGCAGCCTGGAGTTCTAGCTCACATTCGCCGTTCATCCGCGCGAAACACGAGTAACCTCCGCCTGGCCGGGTAAGCCCCACCGCTGGTATGTCAAGACGCCACGCCCTCCCGTCGCAGGTCAGATGGGGTGGACGAGGACGTCTGTGGCTACACTCCATTTCATTGTCTTGATCCCAACTCCTCAGGAGCATCGATCGTGGCCCTAATCGTGCAGAAGTACGGTGGGTCTTCCGTGGCAGACGCGGAAGCCATCAAGCGAGTAGCCCAGCGGATCGTCGCTCAGAAAAAGGCGGGATATGACGTCGTCGTCGTGGTCTCGGCCATGGGCGACACCACCGACGAACTCCTGGACCTGGCCGAGCAGGTCAGCCCGATGCCGCCAGCCCGCGAACTGGACATGCTGGTCACCGCGGGTGAGCGCATGTCCATGGCACTCGTGGCGATGGCCATCGAGAACCTGGGGTTCGAGGCCAGGTCCTTCACCGGTTCCCAGGCCGGTGTCATCACCACGTCGCTGCACGGCAACGCCAAGATCATCGACGTGACGCCGGGCCGGATCCAGGAGGCCGTGGGCGAGGGCGCGATCTGCATCGTCGCCGGGTTCCAGGGCGTCTCCCAGGACACCAAGGACATCACGTCCCTGGGTCGGGGCGGCTCCGACACCACCGCCGTCGCGCTGGCCGCCGCCCTGGAGGCCGACGCCTGCGAGATCTACAGCGACGTCGACGGTGTGTTCACCGCCGACCCGCGCATCGTGCCGACCGCCCAGCGCATCCCCCAGGTCTCCTACGAGGAGATGCTGGAGATGGCGGCGTCCGGGACCAAGATCCTGCACCTGCGCTGTGTCGAGTACGCGCGTCAGTACAACATCCCCCTTCACGTCCGTTCATCTTTCAGCCAGAAGCCAGGGACCTGGGTCGTCCCGGAAGTCGAGGAAAGCGAAGGCATGGAACAGCCGATCATCTCCGGTGTCTCTCACGACCGGAGCGAAGCCAAGATCACCGTCGTCGGCGTGCCCGACAAGATCGGTGAGGCCGCGACGATCTTCCGGGCCCTGGCCGACGCCGAGATCAACATCGACATGATCGTCCAGAACGTGTCGGCGGTCTCCACCTCGCGCACCGACATCTCCTTCACGGTCCCCAAGGACTTCGGCAAGGAGGCCGTCGCCGCGCTCAAGAAGGTGCAGGACAAGGTCGGGTTCGAGTCCCTGCGCTACGACGACAAGATCGGCAAGGTGTCGCTGATCGGCGCGGGCATGCGCTCCTACCCGGGCGTCACCGCCCGCTTCTTCGACGCCATCGCCGGTTCGAGCACCAACGTCGAGATGATCTCCACCTCGGAGATCCGCATCTCGGTGATCGTCGAGGAGGACCAGATCGACGCGGCCGTCCGCGCCGCCCACAGTGAGTTCCAGCTCGACGCCGACCAGGTCGAGGCTGTCGTGTACGGAGGTACCGGCCGATGAGCAACCGTCTTCCCACCCTCGCCGTCGTCGGCGCCACCGGCGCCGTCGGCACCGTGATGCTGGACATCCTGACCCAGCGCGAGAACGTCTGGGGCGAGATCCGCCTCGTCGCCTCCCCGCGCAGCGCGGGCAAGGTCCTGCGCGTGCGCGGCGAGGACGTCGTGGTCCAGGCCCTGGCCCCCGAGGTCTTCGACGGCGTGGACGTCGCCATGTTCGACGTCCCCGACGAGGTGTCCAAGGAGTGGGCGCCGGTCGCCGCCGCCCGCGGCGCGGTCGCCGTCGACAACTCCGGCGCGTTCCGCATGGACCCCGACGTCCCGCTCGTGGTGCCCGAGGTCAACGCGGACCAGGTCCGCAACCGTCCGCGCGGCATCATCAGCAACCCCAACTGCACCACCCTGTCGATGATCGTGGCCATCGGTGCCCTGCACCGCGCCTACGGCGTCACCGACCTGGTGGTCTCCTCCTACCAGGCCGCCTCCGGCGCCGGCCAGGAGGGCATCGACACCCTGCGCGACCAGATGGCCAAGGCCGGTGCCGACCGCAGCCTGGGCGACACGGCGGGCGACGTGCGCGCCGCCGTCGGCGAGCTGGGCCCGTTCCCGGCGCCGCTGGCCTACAACGTCGTTCCGTGGGCGGGTTCGCTCAAGGACGGCGGCTGGTCCTCGGAGGAGCTCAAGGTCCGCAACGAGTCCCGCAAGATCCTGGGTCTGCCCGACCTGCGCGTCTCGGCCACCTGCGTCCGCGTCCCCGTGATCACCACCCACTCGCTGGTCGTGCACGCGTCCTTCGCCGAGGAGGTGCCCGCCGACGCCGCCCGTGAGCTGCTCGGCTCCGCGGAGGGCGTCCAGGTCCAGGACGACCCGGCCAACGGCGAGTTCCCGACCCCGGCCGACGTCGTGGGCACCGACCCGACCTGGGTCGGCCGCATCCGCCAGTCGCTGGACGACCCGAGGTCGCTGGACCTGTTCCTGTGCGGGGACAACCTGCGCAAGGGCGCCGCGCTCAACACGGCGCAGATCGCCGAGGTCGTGGCCAGGGAGTTCACCCAGGCCTGACCGCGCACACCGCCGGACGACTCCAGCCGGTCACTCCGGGTGACGGGGAACGGTTGGGCGGAGCAGGCGTCCGGCGATGTCCGCACCGGCGTGATGTTCGGTGAACGGTGAGGGCGGCGGCCCCTCCTCCTGGAGGGAGCCGCCGCCCTCACGCGTGTCCGGGGTCGGCGCTCGGGTGCCCGGGTGCCCGTCCCGGAGGGCGCCGAACCCGCGTGTGCCCGGGTCAGTACCGCCGCGGGTCGCCGGGGCGGCGGGGTCGGGCCAGTGTCAGTTTGTAGAGGAGTCGACACTGCTCGGACGAGCCGATGAGGTCGGAGGTCTCCACCGGCCGGTTGCCGCTGAAGTGGGTGCGCTCCACCACCAGCACGGGCACCCCCGGCGCCGATCCGAGCAGGGAGGCCTCGGAGTCGCGCAGGGCGCGTACGCCCACCTCCTCCACCACGCGGTCGACCGGGTGGCCCGCCGCGCTGAGCCGTTCGAGCAGTCCGCTGCCGGGCGAGCTGTCGAAGGGGGTGCGCAGGGTGCCCGCGGTCAGGGACGCGGGCTCCCAGGACCGGTGCAGGGTGATGGGCAGTTCCGAGGACAGCCCGCGTGAGGTGGTGCGGTACACCGGTTCTCCCTCGCGCAGCCGCAGCCGCAGGCTCAGCGGCGGCGCGCACTGCTCCTGCTCGGTGCCGATCGCCTCGCGGCTGAGCCGTCCCAGACCGGAGCCGGAGGAGGAGTCGGTCCGGCAGATCCGGAAGAGCTCGGGGACGGTGCGCACGTAGTACCCGGAGCCGGGCCTGGACTCGACCAGGCCCTCGGTGACCAGGAGCCGGAGCGCGGTGCGGGAGATCTGCTCGCTGACGCGGTAGGAGCGCGCCAGCCGGGTCCGGGAGGGCAGACGCGTGCCGGGCGGCAGCTCCCCGCTCAGGATCGGCCCGCGCAGCTGTTCGGCCAGCCAGAGGTACCTGGGTTGCCTGCCCACGGTCACGGGGCCTCGGCCGCGCGGCCTCCCGTCGCCCGTTGGTCTCTGCGCTCCGCCGCGGGAACGGGGACGTGGTGGTCGCCGGTGCCGGGGCCGCCACCGTCTCCGGTGGGGAATCCGGGGGGGAGGAGGGGAGTGAACCTGCCAGATCGCCGAAGCTCGCCCATGGTTCCCAGTAAAGCAGCGCAGGGGCCCGACAGGTGGTCTTACCTGAAAGTAGTGGCCCGCGTTCGGAAAGTCACCACGGAATCGGAACTCCGTCCTTGCGTAGTGGAAACGCCCGAAAACGGGGAACGCCACGGAATCCCCTGCCCAAAAGGTTACTCTGCGTCACAATAGGGAGTGTGCCTTGTTGGGGGAGACCATGATCACGAACCTCGCGGACCGCGCGGACACGGCCGTCACCTGGATGAGCGGGATCTTCGGGGTGATCCTGGCACTCGTGGGTCTGGCGCTGCTGGTCCTGCTCCTCGCCGCGATCATCTCGGCGCTGGCCGACCGCGACACCTCCGCCGGCGGCAAGCTGCTGTGGGTCATCTTCATCCTCTGGTTCCCGTTGTTCGGGGCGATCGCCTGGTTCGTGGTGGGCCGCAAGGGCCACCTCAACCGCTTCCTCGGCATCGACAAGGGGAAGGCGCGCCACACGATCCCGGCCAGCGTCGGCCAGCACAGCGACGCGCCGCCCCACCGCAACGGCCTGAGCCACGCCTGAGCCCGGCGCCGGGCGGTACACGGAAGGAGCCCTGGGACCGGTCCCGGGGCTCCTTCCGTGTCCGTGTCCGGGAGGCCCGGACGCGGCCCCGGTCAGACCGCCGCGGCCTTGCGGCGGCCGCCGATGCCGACCGCCAGGTCGAAGGCGTTCTGCACGGAACCGGTGTTGGCCGCGCCCCTGCCGACCACGTCGAAGGCGGTTCCGTGCGCTGGAGTGCAGATCGGGACAGGAAGACCGCCGGCGATGGTGACGCCGCCGTCGAAACCCATCAGCTTCATGGCGATCTGCCCCTGGTCGTGGTACATGGTCAGGACGCCGTCGAACTCGCCGGCCCTGGCCCGCAGGAAGATCGTGTCCGAGGGGAACGGGCCCGTGATGTCCAGGCCCCGGGCGGCCAGGCCGCCCACGGCGGGCCCGATGACGTCCAGCTCGTGGCGGCCGAACCTGCCGTTCTCACCGGCGTGCGGGTTGAGCGCGCAGACCCCGATCCGGGGAGCCTCCAGGCCCGACTCGCGCAGCACTCGGTCGAGGAGCAGACCCGCCTCGACGACGTTGTCGTGGGTGATGCCCGCCTCCACCTCGGCGATCGACACGTGCGAGGTGACGCGGGCGGTCCACAGCCCGGGCAGGACGTTCAGCTCGGAGGTGAAGGACGTGACGCCCAGCACCTCCTCGAACCAGCGCAGCTCGTCGTTCTCCGTCATGCCGGCCAGGTGCAGGGACGACTTGTTGAGCGGGGCGAACAGGATCGCGTCGACGCGGCCGTCCCCGGCCATGTCGAGGGCGACGGAGAGGTTGGCGAGCGCCCAGCGGCCCCCGGCCTCGGTGGCCTCGCGCCGCTTGAAGGACGCGGCGGCTCCGGTGGGCCGGGCCGTGGAGTTGTCGTACAGGAGGGGCAGGTCCGCGTCGGGGTCGGTGGTGTACTCGACGGGCACTCCGGCGTCCTTGCCCGCCGACCTCAGCTCGGCCTCGTCGGAGACGAGCACGATGTCGGCCGCGGCGGTGTTCTCCGGGCGGGACAGCAGCTTGGCGATGAGTTCGGGACCGATCCCCGCCGGGTCGCCGAGGGTGACGGCGATACGGGGGCGGGACGCGCTGGTGGCGGTCATGGCTGCCTTTCCTGTGGGTGAGCCGTGGTGGGGCTGTCGTGGTGCGGGGGTGCGCGCGGGCGCGGGACCCGCCTTCCGTGTCAGTCGTCCGCGCTCGGGCGGGCACGGACGGCGTGTTCGCCGTCGTCGGGGACGCCGTCCGCGTCCCGGGCGCCGCCGGTCCGGTCGTCGTCGCCCCCGCCGGTGCCCGTGGATCCTCCCGTGCCCGCGGGGCCTGCGGTGCCTGCGGGGCCTGCGGTGCCCGCGGACCCTCCGCCGCGCACGGCCCTCGCGACCGTCGGTCCGACGACCAGCGCGAGGGCCAGCAACAGGATGCCGATCGCCGTGCCGCTGGAACCGATCTGGGAGAGCACGTCGCCCTCCCCCAGGGCCGAGGTCTGGACCAGCGCCGTCTCGAAGAGCGGGCCGATGACCAGCCCGAGGACGAGCGGGGCGACGGGGAGGTTGAGCCGTTTCATGGCGTACCCGACGAAGCCGAAGACGATCACGATCCACACGCTCAGCATGCTGTTCTTGATCGAGTAGGCGCCGACGAGGCTGGTGACGATGATCAGCGGGTAGAGGACCGCGTACCTGATGCGCAGCAGCTGGGCGAAGACCGGCGCCAGCGGCAGGTTGAGCAGCAGCAGGATGGCGTTGCCGATGAAGAACGACGCCAGGAGGCCCCAGACCAGCGTGGGCTGGGTCTCGAACAGCAGCGGGCCGGGCTGGATGCCGTAGACGAGGAAGGCCCCGAGCAGGACGGCGGTGGTGGCGCCGCCCGGCACCCCCAGGACCAGGGTCGGTACGAAGTTGGCGTTGGAGCCGGAGCTGGTGGCGGCGTCGGGTGCGACGACGCCCTCGATGGCGCCGGTACCGAGCTGGTCGCGGTTCCTGGAGAAGCGCTTCTCCACGCCGTACGCCAGGAAGGAGGCCAGGGTGGTCCCGGCGCCCGGCAGGCAGCCGAGTACGAACCCGACGACGGTGCCGCGCGCCGTGGCCGGAGCCGCGCGCCTGATGTCCTCCCTGGTCAGGAGCAGGTCGCGAAAGCGCGCCCGGATCGGCTTGGCCATCCCGCGGTGCAGCTGGTTGAGGAGTTCCCCGATCGCGAAGAGCCCGATCATCACCTCGACGTAGGGGAGGCCGCCGAACAGGTCGACCTGGCCGAAGGTGTAGCGGGGGGTGCCCGAGCCGACGTCCACCCCCACGCTGGAGATGAGGATGCCCACGGTGCCGAGCGCGGTACCCAGCAGCAGGTTCTTCCCCGAGAAGACGACGATGGTGCACAGCCCGAGGGTCATGATGGCCAGGATCTCGGGCGGACCGAAGCCCAGGGCGATGTCGGCGAAGAGGGGGGCCAGTGAGGTCAGCGCGACCAGCGCGACCAGCGCCGCCACGAAGGAGCCGATGGCGGAGATGGCCAGCGCCGGACCGGCCCGTCCCGCGCGGGCCATGCGGTAGCCGTCGAACGTGGACACCACGGACGAGGCCTCGCCCGGGGTGGCGACCAGGATGGCGGTGATCGTGGCCCCGAACTGGGACCCGTGGTAGATCCCGGCGAGCATGATCAGCGCGGTCAGCGGCTCGAAGGCGAGGGTGACCGGGATGAGGATGGCCACGCCGGTGGCCGAGCCGAGTCCGGGCAGGATACCGATGACGGTGCCCAGCAGGACGCCCACGAAGCACCACAGCAGGTTCTCGGGGGTCAGGGCCGCGTTGAATCCGATGAGCAGGTTCTCGGTCACGGCGCACTCCAGAGGGCGGGGTCCAGGAGGCCGAGGGGGAGCGGCACACGCAGGAGCACGACGAACAGGAGGTAGCACACGACGAGCACCCCCGCCGAGGCCGTGACCGCCACGGGCCAGCGGAGCCTCTCGACCCAGACCGTCAGGAACAGGGTCAGCAGCGCGAGTGCGGGGAGCATGCCGAGGAAGGGGATGAGCGCGGCGGTGACGACCAGGCCCGCCGAGACGACGAGCAGCTTCCGGGTGGTCGCGCGCTTCTCCTCGGCGGTGTGCTCGGTCTCCTCCTCGACGTGGCCGTCGCCCTCCAGGAGGGTGCCGCCGCGCATCTCCTGCCACAGCAGGGCGAGCCCGGTGACCAGCAGGAGCAGTCCGGCCGTACGGGGCAGCGCGCCGGGGCCGACGGTGCCGTCCTCCGGGTTGGTCCACGGGTAGCCGAGGGAGCCGAGAAGGAAGAGCAGGCCCAGGCCCGCGAACACGGAGTACGCGACGAGAACGGGGGGCCGGGACCGGGGCGCCCGGTCCTCCCGCTCCGGGGACCGGTGGGGGGTGCCGCTCACAGGGCCTCCCTCATCCGCTGGTCGTACTCGTCCAGGAAGTCCTCGAAGTCCTGGCCCGCGACGTTCGCGGGGATCAGGAGGTCGGTCTCGATGTAGTCCTCGTAGATGTCGGACCGCATGGCCTCCTGGATCGAGGCGATCCAGTAGTCGCGCTGCACGTCGGCGATGTCGTCGGGTGCCAGGACGCCGCGCCAGATGGTGACCTCGGCGTCCAGGCCCTGTTCCCGCGCGGTGGGGGCCTCACCCAGCACGGGGTCGTCGTAGCGCTCCTCGGAGAGGGTGCACAGCACCTTGAAGTCGCCGCTCTCCACGTAGGGCTTGGCCGCGGCGGCGCTGGCCGGAGCCATTTCGAGCTGGCCTCCCAGCAGGGCGGTGAGGACCTCGCCCGTGGAGCCGTACGGCACGACCGAGAACTCCCCGCCGTTCTTCCTGAACTCCTCGATGACCAGGGAGTCGGCCCCGGTCTTGCCGCTGGATCCGGTCTTGACGGGGTCCTCGGCGCCGGCCTCCACCAGGTCCGCGCAGGTCTCGTGCGGTGAGTCCGCGGGGACGAGGACCACGCGCGAGTCCTGGGCGAACATCACCAGCGGGGTGAAGTCGCGGTAGCTGAAGGGCACGTCGTAGACGATGGGCAGGGTGTTGAGCGCGGTCTCCGCGACCAGGAGGGCGTTGCCGTTGCCCCGCTCGGACATGAAGGTGGCCCAGCCGACCGCGCCGGAGCCGCCCTCCTTGTTCTCCACGTTCACGCTGTAGCCGGCGTCCAGTTCGTTGAGCCCCTCGGCGATGACGCGTGCCGAGCGGTCGCTTCCGCCGCCGGGTGCGAAGGCGACGAGCGCGGAGACCGAGCCCCGGGGGGTCCAGTCGTCGGGAAGGGGAGGGCTCGCGTTCGGCAGCGAGCACCCCGTGATCAGCGTGCAGGCGCCTGTCGCGGCCAGCACCACACGGAGGGGTGACTTCATGTCGGCCTTCTTGCGTCCGGAGGGGTTCGGGGGGCGGAGTTCTCAGAAGCGCAATCTCAGCGACATCAGAGATCCTATTGGATATGGGAACACGCTAAAGCTCGACCCAGGCGTTGACAAGGGGCCGGAACGAAAAGAACAACGCGTAGCGGGACGTGAAAAGGCCGCGGGGCGGGTGGAGGGGTCAGCCGTCGGCCGACACCCGGTGCGCCACCGCCTCCAGGTGGTCG